>DATDDW010000259.1:0-3215 GCA_036523615.1 Sphingomicrobium sp. | reverse complement strand
GCGGCGGCGGGATCCATCACACCCGCTACGGCTACCGCTATCGCAGCGGCAACCGCGCCGAAGGAGCGATCATCGGCGGCGCGATCGGAGCGGTCGCTGGCGGCGCCATCGCCTCCAGCAACTGCTACTGATCGGGTCTATCCGGTGAAGGGAGTGGGTCCGCGGAACCGTCCACGCACCCGCTCACTTTTTACGCGCATTCGCGCTAGAGCGCTCCTATATGAGCGCCTTGCGGCGCCGCTGCGCCGAGGAGAATGCCGTTGTTTAAGGGGCTCAAGCCCATCCTCTACGCTGGCCGGGAAGTCTGGCCGCTGATCGAAGGCGGCAAGGGCGTCTCCGCAACCAACCACGCAAGCTCCGGCGCCTGGGCAGCTGCCGGCGGCATCGGCACGGTCTCCGCCGTCAATGCCGACAGCTATGATGCCGAAGGGCGGATCATCCCGCAGGTCTATGAGGCGCTGACTCGCCGCGACCGCCACGAGGAGCTGATCCGCTACGCAGTCGACGGTGCGGTCGCCCAGGTCCAGCGCGCTTACGACATCGCCAGCGGGAAGGGCGCGATCAACATCAACGTGCTGTGGGAGATGGGCGGCGCCCAGCGCGTGCTCCACGGCGTGCTCGAAAAGACCAAGGGCCTGGTCAGCGGCGTCACCTGCGGCGCCGGCATGCCCTATAAGCTGTCCGAGATCGCCGCGTCGTACGGCGTCAATTACCTGCCGATCATCAGCTCGGCGCGCGCGTTCCGCGCGCTGTGGAAGCGCGCCTATCACAAGGCGGCCGAGTGGCTCGCCGCAGTGGTTTACGAGGACCCGTGGCTTGCCGGCGGGCACAATGGCCTCAGCAACGCCGAGGACCCACGCAAGCCGCAGGATCCCTATCCGCGGGTCAAAGAGCTGCGCGAGACGATGCGCGCCGAAGGCATTGCCGACAGCGTTCCGATCGTCATGGCCGGCGGCGTCTGGCGCCTCGACGAATGGGACCATTGGATCGACAACCCGGAGCTCGGGCAGATCGTCTTCCAGTTCGGTACGCGCCCGCTGCTCACCCAGGAAAGCCCCATCCCGCCCGAGTGGAAGGCGAAGCTGCTGACACTCGAGGACGGCGACGTGCTGCTGCACCGCTTCTCGCCGACGGGCTTTTATTCATCGGCGGTGCGCAACCCGTTCCTGCGCGAGCTCGAGGCGCGCAGCCAGCGGCAGATCGCCTACACCAAGGAGCCGATCGGCGATCACCACTTCCAGCTCGACGTGGGCATCGGCACCAAGAAGAATTACTGGGTGACCAGAGGCGACCTGCAGCACGCGCGCGAATGGTATGCGCGGGGCTACACCAACGCGATGAAGACGCCCGACGACACGCTCATTTTCGTGAAGCCCGACGACGAAAAGCAGATCCGCAAGGACCAGGCGGAATGCATGGGGTGCCTGTCGCAATGCGCTTTCTCGTCCTGGGCGGACAATGAGAAGAACTCGACCGGACGCCTCGCCGACCCGCGCAGCTTCTGCATCCAGAAGACGCTTCAGGACATCGCCCATGGCGGACCCGTCGAGCACAACCTCATGTTCGCCGGCCATTCGGCCTTCCGGTTCAGGACCGACCCCTTTTATTCGAACGGTTTCATCCCGACCGTGAAGCAACTCGTGGACAGGATTTTGACCGGCGCGTGATGATTGCTCGGGGGCTGTTCACCGCGTTCCTCATCCTTTGCGCTGCAGCACCAGCCGCGGCCCAGGAAAAGCAGCCGCCCTATTGGGCCTCGATCGCTTCAGGCCAGGCGATGACCCACACCGGCCCGGGGAAGAACTATCCCAATGTGTGGCTGTACCAGCGGCGCGACCTGCCGGTGCAGGTGATCAAGAAATATGAAACGTGGCGGCTGATCCAGGACCCGGACGGGGCGCGAGGGTGGATGCTGGTGACGCTCTTGAGCGACCGCCGCACGGCGATCGTCAGGCCCGGTGATCCGCGGCCCATCCGCGCCGACCCGAGCGATGGCGCCAAGGTCCGCTACCTCGCCGAACCTGGCGTCGTGGGCCGCATCAACAAGTGCCGCGGCGACGGCTGGTGCCGCATCGCGATCGGCAACAGGGAAGGCTATGTCCGCACGTCGGAGCTGTGGGGCGTCGCCGCTAACGAGGTAGTTGACTGATCCTGACCAAGGGGGTGGGCATGAAGATGTTTCTGGCAAGTGCAACCGCGGCTCTCCTCATGACCAGCGCCGCCGCCGCAGCACCGGCCCGACCCGCGGTCGAGCATTTCAGCCGTCCGAGCGTCAATGGCCAACGGCTGCCCTTCTCGGATGCGGTGCGCGTCGGCGACACTGTCTATCTGTCGGGCCAGCTCGGCGTCGGTGCCGACGGCAAGCTTCCCGACGGGATCGGAGCGCAGACCAAAGCAGCGATGGACAATGTCGGCGCGGCCTTGAAGCGCGCCGGGCTAGGCTACGACCGGATTTTCCATTGCACGGCCTTCCTCGCCGACATGAAGGACTGGCCGGCGTTCAACCAGGTGTATCTCGGCTACTTCCCCGATGGGCCGCTGCCGGCGCGCAGCGCCGTCGGCGTGAACGGCCTGGCGCTGGGCGCCAGGCTGGAGATCGAGTGCCAGGCCTATGCCGGGAAGAAGTAGCGGGCCGCGAGCCTTACTTGGGCATCTTCAGCGGCGTGTATTTCACCCGCGTCACCTTCAGCTTCTCGCCCTTGTCGCTCTTCGTCGCCATTGAATGGCCGACGCTAACCGGCCGCGTCGTCCAGCAGACCTCGCCTTCCTTGGTCATCGCACTGGTGAAGCAGGCCTTGCCATCTTTCATGACGGCGGTGCCATGGTCCACGTGCTTCCCGCGAATTGTCTCGGCGATGTACTTGCCGTCGGCGTCGATCGACTCCCTGAGCTTTCCTTCCTTCTTGTCGGTGAAAATCCAGGTTGTCTGATTGAGCTGGAAGGCGGCGTGCTTCGCCGTCTTAGCAATCAGCGGCGTCGAGCCGGCACTAAGCGCGAGCGCGGCGATAAGGCAGATGGTGAAACGCATCGGCTTTCTCCCCTGTTGAGGGAGGCGGCATTTACCACCAGCGGTCGGTCGTCGCGAGTCCCGCGCTTAGACCAGCTCCACCGCGATCGCCGTCGCCTCGCCGCCGCCGATGCAGAGGCTCGCGACGCCGCGCTTCAGCCCACGGTCCTGAAGCGCCGCGATCAGCGTCGTCGTGATCCGCGCGCCG
>DATDDW010000258.1:0-2452 GCA_036523615.1 Sphingomicrobium sp. | reverse complement strand
AAGTTCCAAGCCCGTCCTCCACCGAGGACGGGCTTTCTTCTTGTCGGTGTGAAGGTAATCGGCGCGCTTGGCGCGATCGTGGGAGCTGGCGTTGGGGGCGTTGTCACCACCCTTCTGATTAGCAACCTCAGATGGCAGCTTTCCCCCATTGCGGACCCCCAGCCGTAGGAACCGGGTTGCCGCCGACGACGCCGCTATCGATCGGATGATCAGGCGCAACATCAAGCAATATGGTGCTAGGTTCATCCCGCTAGAAATGTCAGCTTTCCACCCAAAGCAGACACTAGAGATCGTCGGTGTCGGCGTGACGCGCGAAGGCTAGGTTGCTCGTTCGTGTGACGCTGCGTATGTGCGGCGGAGTGGGCCCATAGCTCAGTCGGTAGAGCAACTGACTTCGTCATGGGGTCGCCGCCAGGAAACTGACGGACGAGAAGGTGTCAAAGTCGGGGAACCCGTCCGCGTCGCGGCGACGGCAATCCCGAGCCAAGCCCCAGCGATGGGGAAGGTGTAGAGGCCAGACGGCACCCGCCTACTTCTCTGCAAGGAGATACGGTGAAGGGATGGTCCAGACCACGAACCCCAGCAGTGGGGGCGGCGAAAGCCGAAGTGGGAGGTTAATCAGTAGGTCGCTGGTTCGAATCCAGCTGGGCTCACCACCTACTGTGAAAGCAATCTTCATCGTGAGATCAGAAGCGACGCTCGCCAAAGTGAGGCCGCATGTCTGAGACCCCGACTGAACTTTTTTGACTTACGCCTCTCCTGATCGACATCGCGTCTCGCCCTTTTCGAGGCTCTCACTTGGAAAGGCTTGAATGTGTGGCTGGGCGCCCGCTGTTTAGTGCCGGCCAAACCTTGGATTTTGAGATAAAGCGAGCACTTCATCCGACCGCACCGGTCGTTGTCTTGATCTCGCAGAATAGTGTCGATCGTCGCGTCTACCCGCGCGGCGCCCGGTGGGCGAGGCGGCCCGCGAGGTGCCGCGCGGTGGTCGGACCCTCGATCCGCCATGACGGCGCGATGGCGGCGAGCGGCTGCAGGACGAAGCCGCGCCGCTCGAGCTGCGGATGGGGGATGGTGAGGCGCCGCGAGCGGAACTTGCCGCCGCTCCATAGCACGATGTCGAGGTCGAGCACGCGCGGGCCCCAATGGCGGCCGGGCCGGCGACCGAAATCGTGCTCGATGGCTTTGAGGCGCTGGAGCATTTCCGGCGGATCGAGATCGCTTTCGACCAGCGCGACGGCATTGGCGAAGTCGCGGCCGGGGGGCCCGTGCGCGGCGTTCAGGACGATCGGCGAAGCGTCGAACAAGCCGAATTCCTCCTCGAGGCGGGCGACCGCCGCTTCGACCACCTGCGGTGGGCGGCCATGGCGGCCGTGCGGTCGGTTGGAGCCGATGGCGATCGCGTAGAGGTGGGACACGCATTGTCGTTACTCAGTCCGTCACCCCCGCGGAAGCGGGGCCCCGCTTACTTGAAGAACAAGGGATTCCCGCTTTCGCTCGAATGACGATAGGTGGGTGGAGATGCTGCAACCCGCCGATCTCTCGCCGATCCCCCAGGCGGAAGCGCCGCGCGATTGCCCGTTGTGCCCGCGCCTGGTGGCGTTCCGGCAAGTGCAGCGGGCAGAGAATCCAAAGTGGTGGAACGCGCCGGTGCCCGCGTTTGGCGATCCCGATGCGTGGCTGGCGATCGTCGGGCTGGCGCCGGGAAGGAACGGCGCCAACCGCACCGGGCGGCCGTTCACCGGCGATTTCGCCGGCGAGCTGCTTTACGCGACGCTGCTCAAGTTCGGGCTGGCTGAGGGCGAATATCTCGCTTCGCCCGGCGACGGGCTGCAGCTCAAGGGGGCCACGATCCTGAACGCGGTCAAGTGCCTGCCGCCGGGGAACAAGCCGATCCCCGAAGAGATCGCCACTTGCCGCAATTACTTCGAGGCGGCGCTGGCGGCGCTGCCGAGCGTGCGCGTGGTGGTCGCGCTGGGGCAGATCGCGCACGTCGCTTCGGCACGCGCGCTCGGTCTGCCGCCGGCCTCGACGCGCTTCGGCCACGGAGCGGAGAATCTCGCGCCGGACGGCCGCGTGCTGCTGTCGAGTTATCATTGCTCGCGATATAATCAGAATACCGGGCGCCTCGATCAGGCGATGTTCGAAAGCGTGTTCGAGCGCGCCCTCGAGCTCAAATGTCCTCGGTAAGCTTCCCGTAAAGCTCCGGGCGGCGGTCGCGGAAGAAGCCGAACGCTGCGCGGTGCTTCTTCGCCGCCGTGAGGTCGAGCGTCGCCACCAGCGCGCCACTCTCATTCTCCCCGAACTCGGCGAGGATGTCGCCGCGCTCGTCGCAGATGAAGCTGTGGCCGTAGAAGCGCTGGCCACCCTCGGTACCGATGCGGTTCGCGGCGACCACCGGCACGACGTTCGAGACCGCGTGGCCGATCATCGCTCGGCGCCATAGCCGCGA
>DATDDW010000257.1:0-1583 GCA_036523615.1 Sphingomicrobium sp. | reverse complement strand
ACGAGGTCGAAGGCGCGAACCTCGTGGCCTGCCTTGGCCAGGTTCGGAGCCATTCCGCCGCCCATGTGCCCCAGCCCGATGAATGCGATCCTGGCCATCAGCGTCCCTTCCACTTGCCCGGCCGCTTCTCGACGAAGGCGGTCATGCCTTCCTTCTGGTCCTCGGTCCCGAACAGGCCGTGGAACAGCCGCCGCTCGAAGCGGATGCCTTGCGCGAGGGGGATCTCGAACGCGGCATTGACCATCTCCTTGACGGCGACAGCGGCGAGCGGCGGCATGGCGGCGATCGCCTCGGCGGTCTTCAGCGCCTCGTCGAGCAGCTCGCCGGCCGGGACGACCTTGGCGACGAGGCCCGAGCGCTCGGCCTCCGCCGCGTCCATCATGCGTCCCGTCAGGCACATCTCCATCGCCTTTGCCTTGCCGATCGCCCAGGTGAGGCGCTGCGAGCCGCCCATGCCGGGTGTCACACCGAGCTTGATCTCCGGCTGGCCGAACTTGGCGGTATCGGCGGCGATGATGAAGTCGGCCATCATCGCCACTTCGCAGCCGCCGCCGAGCGCATAGCCGGCGACTGCCGCGATCCACGGCTTCCTCGTCGCCGTTACCTTCTCCCACCCGGCGAAGAAGTCGCCCGAATACATGTCGGCGAAGCCCTGGCTCGACATCTCCTTGATGTCGGCGCCGGCGGCGAACGCCTTGTCCGAGCCAGTGAGGACGAGGCAGTGCTGAGTATCGTCGGCATCATATTTGCCGAAGACTTCGATCAGCTCCTTCAGCACCTCGCTGTTGAGCGCGTTGAGCGCCTGCGGCCGGTTCAGGGTGACCAAGGTCACCGCGCCGCGCTGCTCGACCAGCACCGTTTTGTAATCGCTCATCCGACCGGCTCCATTTGCGGAAACGGCGTCCAGGCTTCGCTCTCGGGCAGCGGCGCGAACAGCACGTCGAGCATCTCTTCGGTCACGTCCTCCGGCCTCGCCGGATCCCATTGCGGGTCGCCGCTCTTGTCGATCAGCAAGGCGCGTACCCCCTCGCGGAAGTCGTGCGTGCGCACCACGCGGCCGGCGAGCGCATATTCGGCGCGCATCTCGTCGGTGAAGCTGGCGCGGCTCGCGCTCTCGGCAAGCAGGCGGAGCGAGACCTTGCACGACAGCGGGCTCTTGGTGCGCAGCGTTCCCAGCTCGGTCCGCGCCCATTCGCCCTCGTCCGCCTCGAGCGCGGCAAGCACATCCTCAAGCCGGTCGGAGGCGAACAGCCGCGTGATCTGCGGCATGTTCGCGTCGATCTTGGCCGGCGGAACCGACGCCGAGGCTGCGCCGAGCGCTCCCTGCGCGCGTTCCGGCGCGACCATCAATCGCTCGACCAGATCGGGGATGCCCGCCTGCGCAACATAGTGCGTGGCAAGCCCAAGGTAGCAGCACTCGCCCGAGTCGAGGCGCGCGCCGGTCAGCACCATATATTGTCCGACGCGGCCGGGCAGGCGCGACAAATACCAGCCGCCCCCGACGTCCGGGAACAGACCGATGCTGGTCTCGGGCATGGCGAGGCGCGTGTTCTCGGACGCGATCCGATAGTCGCACGGCAGCG
>DATDDW010000256.1:0-3844 GCA_036523615.1 Sphingomicrobium sp. | reverse complement strand
GGCATCACGCCGTTCAACTTCCCGGCGATGATCCCGATGTGGATGTTCGGCATGGCGATTGCCTGCGGCAACGCCTTCGTGCTGAAGCCGTCCGAACGCGACCCGACCGTGCCGGTGATGCTCGCCGAGCTGATGAAGCAGGCCGGGTTGCCCGACGGCATCCTCAATGTCGTCCACGGCGACAAGGAGATGGTCGACGCGATCCTCGACCACCCGGACATCGCCGCGGTGAGCTTCGTCGGGTCGAGCGACATCGCGCAATATATTTACTCGCGCGGGACGGCGAACGGGAAGCGGGTCCAGGCGTTCGGCGGCGCCAAGAACCACGGCATCGTCATGCCCGACGCCGATCTCGACCAAGTCGTCAACGACCTTGCCGGCGCAGCCTTCGGTTCGGCCGGCGAGCGCTGCATGGCGCTGCCCGTCGTGGTTCCCGTCGGCGAGCACACGGCGGACGCTCTACGCGAGAAGCTCGTGCCGGCGATCGAAGGGCTGCGCGTCGGCGTCTCGACCGATCCCGAGGCGCATTACGGCCCAGTCGTGAGCAAGGCGCACAGGGAGCGGATCGAGCAATATATCCAGCTCGGCATCGACGAAGGGGCCGAGCTGGTGGTCGACGGCCGCGGCTTCACGCTCCAGGGCCACGAGGAGGGCTTCTTCATCGGCCCGACCTTCTTCGATCATGTGAAGCCGAGCATGAAGAGCTACCAGGACGAGATTTTCGGGCCCGTCCTGCAGATGGTCCGCGCGTCGAATTTCGAAGAGGCGCTGAAGCTTCCCTCGCAGCACGAATATGGCAACGGCGTCGCCATCTTCACCCGCAACGGCCACGCGGCGCGCGAATTCACGGCCCGCGTCAATGTCGGCATGGTCGGCGTCAACGTGCCGATCCCGGTACCGGTGTCCTATCACAGCTTCGGCGGGTGGAAGCGCTCGGGGTTCGGCGACATCGGCCAATACGGCCAGGAAGGCATGCGCTTCTGGACCAAGACCAAGGTGGTTACCCAGCGCTGGCCGGACGGGTTCGTCGACGCCGACAACAAGACGGCCTTCATGATCCCGACGATGGGATAGCCGCGCGTTTGCAAGAGCTTGGGCGGATACGCAGGCTCACTCCTTGCGTTGAGCGCTCATGCGCCTTCGAATTCCAGTGATTACCTTCGTGCTGCTCATCGCCGTTGCCGCCTGCGGCAAGCGCGATCCGGTGGCGAGCGACGCCAACAAAGTGACCGACTTGCCCGGCTCACCCAGGCCGGCGCCAAGCCCCGCCGGCGAGCCGCCGGCGAACCAGGCGACTGCGCCAGCGACGCAAGCGGAAACGCCGCGAAGCGCAATCCCCGCTGCGCTGCAGGGCCGCTGGGGCCTTGCTCCGGCCGACTGCACCGGCGCACTCGCGGCGGCCAAGGGGCTGCTGGTGATCAGTGGCGATGAGCTGCGCTTCTATGAATCGCGTGCCGTTCCGGCGGACGGCGTCCAGACCGACAGTCAGTCGATCAGCGGCAATTTCAACTTCTCGGGCGAGGGGCAAAGCTGGAGCAAGTTCGAGACGCTGGAGTTGCAAAAGGGCAAGTTGGTGCGCACCGAGAGCAACCCGACAGCGAGCTTTACTTATGCCAAATGCTAAATGCGCGATCGTGCTCGCAATGGCGCTGCTGGCGCTGCCGGCGTGCCACAAGCAACAGCAGGCGCAGGCGCAGAATCAGGACATGAGCCCCGACCAGGGCGTCGCCGAAAACCAGCTGCCGGCCAACGCCGATATCGAGACCCTGCCGGCCGACGAGAGCAGCGCGACGCCGTCGAACCAGCTTCAGGACGGCGCCGACAACCCCGACGTCAACAGCCTCAGCAACACGCAATAGGAGGGAACGGGCGATGAAACTTTATTATTCGCCGGGCGCCTGCAGCCAGGCGCCGCATATCCTGCTCCACGAGATCGGCCTTGGCCATGACGCCGAGCGCGTCGACCTCAAGACCAAGAAGCTCGAGGACGGCAGCGATTATCTGAAGATCAACCCCAAGGGCGCGGTCCCGGCGCTCGAGCTCGACAGCAGCGAAGTGCTGACCGAGAACGCGGTGATCCTGCAATATCTCGGCGACCGCGCGAGCTGGCCCGAAGTGCTTCCGCCGATGGGCGACTTCCGCCGTTACCGCGTGCTCGAAATGGTCAACTTCATCACCACCGAGCTGCACAAGCGGTTCGGCTTGCTGTTCAGCAATGCCGGCGAGGAGACGAAGAGCTTCGTCACCGAGCAGCTCACCAAGAAGCTCGACTGGATCGACCAGAGGCTCGGCAAGGGCCCGTTCCTGTTCGGCGAGGACCTGATGCTGCCGGACGCCTATCTGTTCGTGATCGCCAGCTGGGCCGAGAAGGTCCTCGGCGGGCTTGGCCGTTGGCCCAACCTCGCCGCCTTCCGCGAGCGGATGCTCAAGCGCCCGTCGGTGCGCCACGTGCTCAAGTTCGAAGGATTGCTTGAGGAGGAACTCGCGGGCTAGAGCGCCCGCGCGATGAGCCAGTTCGACCTTACCGACGACCAGCTCCAGATCCAGGAGATGGCGCGCAAGTTCACGGCCGACGCAATTTCCCCACACGCCGCCGAGTGGGATGAAAGGCACATTTTTCCACGCGAGACGATCAAAGAGGCCGCCGAGCTCGGCTTTGGCGCGATCTATGTGAGCGAAGAAAGCGGTGGAATCGGCCTTGGCCGGCTCGAAGCCGCGCTGATCTTCGAAGCCATGGCCTACGGCTGCCCCTCGACCAGCGCCTTCATCTCGATCCACAACATGGTCTGCTGGATGATCGACCGCTTCGGCTCGGCCGAGGTCAAGCAGAAATACCTGCCGGCGATGATCACGATGGATCACATGGGCAGCTATTGCCTGACCGAGCCATCCTCGGGATCGGACGCGGCGGCGCTCAAGACCAAAGCGGTGCTCGACGGCGACCATTATGTGGTTTCCGGCTCCAAGGCCTTCATTTCGGGCGGCGGCGCCAATGACGTGATGGTGGCGATGGTCCGCACTGGCGAGGACGGGCCCAAGGGCATCAGCGCGCTGGTCATCGAAAAGGACATGAAAGGCGTCAGCTTCGGCGCCCAGGAGAAGAAGCTCGGCTGGCATTCGCAGCCGACGAGCCAGGTCAATTTCGACGAGGTTCGCGTGCCCGTCGCCAACCGCGTCGGCGCCGAGGGCGAAGGCTTCCGCATCGCGATGATGGGCCTCGACGGCGGGCGCATCAACATCGGCGCCTGCTCATTGGGCGGAGCCCAGCGCTGCCTCGACGAAGCGATCGCCTACACCAAGGACCGCAAGCAGTTCGGCCAGGCCATCGCCGACTTCCAGGCGACGCAGTTTACCCTCGCCGACATGGAGACCGAGCTGCAGGCGGCGCGCTATTTGCTCTACGTCGCCGCCGCCAAGGTCACCGCCAACGCGCCCGACAAGACCAGGTTCGCGGCGATGGCCAAGCGGCTCGCGACCGACACCGGCAGCAGCGTCGTCGACCGCGCGCTCCAGCTCCACGGCGGCTACGGCTATTTGATGGATTATCCGATCGAGCGCTTCTGGCGCGACCTTCGGGTGCACTCGATCCTTGAGGGCACCAACCAGATCATGCGCGTCATCGTCAGCCGGGACATGCTGCGCCAGTGAGCGACGACGTCCTGATCAGCGTCGAGCGGGGGGTCGGGCGGCTCCGGCTCAACCGGCCCAAGGCGATCCACGCGCTGACCACGGAGATGTGCGAGGCGATGAGCGAAGCGCTGCTGAAGTGGCGCAGCGACGACAAGGTGCAAGTCGTGCTGATCGACCATGCCGAAGGGCGCGGATTCTGCGCCGGCGGCGACGT
>DATDDW010000255.1:0-2030 GCA_036523615.1 Sphingomicrobium sp. | reverse complement strand
GCGGCAAGCCTTCGCGCCAAGGGCAAATTGCTCTCGCTCGACTGCAAGGCGATCGCCGCCAACATCATCGACAGCGAATTGTTCGGCCATGAGAAAGGCGCCTTCCCGGGCGCCTTCGCAGCCAAGGCCGGCAAGCTGGTGCAGGCCGACGGCGGGACCCTGATCCTCGACGAGATCGCCGCGCTTCCCGAGGATACGCAGGAGCGGCTCGACCGCATGCTCGCCACCGGCGAAGTACGCCCGGTCGGGCTCAACGGCAGCCAGTCGGTCGACGTGCGCATCGTCGCCACCAGCAGCCGGCCTCTCCCCGAAAGCTTTCATGCCGGCCTGGCCGAGCGGATCGGAGCGACCACGGTCAGCCTGCCGGCGCTTCGCGAGCGCAGCGGCGACATCCCGGCGCTCGCCCGCCATCTGCTCAACCGCCTGTCGCAGCAGACCGGCCTTCGCGCTCTGTCGATCGGCAATGACGCGCTCGCCGTCCTGATGCGCTACGGCTGGCCGGGCAATGTGCGCCAGCTCGCCGGCGTGCTGTTCCGCGCCGCCCTGCAATGCGAGGGCAGCCTGCTCACCGCCGAGCATTTCCCGCACATCGCGATCCAGTCGCGCTTCAGCGCGCGCAAGACCGACTTCGCGCCTTCGATCAGCAAGTCGAGCAGCGAGGAGGCGATCGCCGGCGCGCCGGGGGTCACGCTCTACACCGGCGACGGGCATTTGCGCCCGCTCGAAGAGATCGAGGCCGACATCATCCGGCTGGCGATCGGCCATTACCGCGGGCGCATGACTGAGGTCGCGCGGCGGCTCGGGATCGGCCGCTCGACGCTTTACCGCAAGCTCGGCGACCTCGGCATCGACACCGCGGCTTAAGCGCGCGGAGTCAGCGCCTGGTCGCGCATGCCGCGCCAGACGCGCAGCGCCTGCAGCGTTTCCGGCACATCGTGCACGCGAACGATCTGCGCGCCCTGCTCGACGGCTTTCAAGGCTAAGGCGATACTGCCGGCAAGGCGCTGGTCGGGCGGCGCTTCGGCCGACAGTGCGCCGATCGTGCGCTTGCGGCTGGAGCCGATCACGACCGGGCAGCCGAGCGAGTGAAGCACAGCAAGGCCGTTCATCAGCTCCAGGTTGTGGGCGACATTCTTGCCGAAGCCGAAGCCGGGATCGACGAGGATCCTGTCGCGCGCGATGCCGGCGGCCTCGGCCGCGGCGATCCGCTCCTCGAGCCACAGATAGACCTCGACCAGCACGTCGTCGTAGTGCGGGTCCTCCTGCATCACCTCCGGGGCCCCCTGATGGTGCATCAGCACGACGGGGACGCCGGCCGCGGCGACGATTTCGGCCGAGCGGTCGTCATAGGTCAGCGCCGACACGTCGTTGATCATTCGCGCGCCCGCCTCGAGCGCTGCCGTCATGACGTCAGCCTTGCGCGTGTCGGCCGAAACGGCAGCGCCGCCCGCCGCGAGCTGGCGGATCACGGGCACGATCCGCTCTATCTCGTCGCCTTCCCAGATCGAGCGCGCCCCAGGCCGCGTCGATTCGCCACCGACGTCGATGATCGCGGCGCCCTGCCCCGCCATGTCGGCGCCGGCGTCGGCTGCCGCGGCGGCGTCGGCGAACTGGCCGCCGTCGGAGAAACTGTCAGGCGTCGCGTTGACGATGCCCATCACCTGCGGCTGATCGAGGCGGATCGTTCGCTCGCCGAGCTGCAACGGAGCGCGCGCGCCGGTCAGCGCCTGCCACTGCGCCGCCAAGTCCTCGTCGAAGCGGCTTTCGATACCCTCGACCGGCACCAGCTCTGCAGTAACGCGACGGTGCCCGTCGACCTGGAGCAGCTCGGCGGCCGCGAACCAGTTCAGCCCCCCAGCGAGCCGCGCGACCTTCCCGTCATGGCCGAAGGGAGAATCGACGAAGCCGGTCGGGCGGATCAGCGTGCGCATCAGCGCCCGCTATAGCGTGGCAAGATGCTGTTGCCGCAAGGTGTCGAGCGGGACGAGCGAGCCGCCGCTCTCGACGTGCCAGAAGGTCCAGCCGTTGCA
>DATDDW010000254.1:0-3059 GCA_036523615.1 Sphingomicrobium sp. | reverse complement strand
AGCGCAGCCTTGGTCGCTCACCGGGGGGTCGATGGCGAAGCTGTTCCTCAGCTATTCGCGCAAGGACGCGGCAAAGGCGGAGCGCTTCACCAGCTGGCTGGAGCGCGAGGGCCACGACGTCTGGCGCGACGAGGACGACATCGGCGGCGGCGCGAGCTTCTCCGCGGAGATCGAGAAAGCCCTGAACGACTGCGACGCCGTTCTGGTGCTGTGGTCGGCGGAGTCGGTCAAATCGGCCTGGGTGCGGGACGAGGCGGGTTACGGGCGCGACGCGGGCAAGCTGATCCCGTTCACGCTCGATGGGACCGAGCCGCCATTGGGCTTCCGCCAGTTCCAGGCGATTGGCCTCGCGGGATGGAAACGGTCGGGCGAGCCGCCGAACCCGGAGCGGATCCGCAATGCGATCGGGCGGGTCGGCGGGCTTGCCCAAGCCGAGCCCGCCGCGCCCGCTGCACAGCGCCCGGCTCGAACGGGACTTCGCAAGCCGTTGCTCGCCGGCGGTGCGTTGGCGCTCGTTGCAGCCCTCGTCGTCGCGCTGTTCCTGTGGCAGCCGTGGACGAGCGGTCGCGACGTCGCGATTGCGGTCGCCCCGTCGCTGCAATCGCCCAACCGCGCGATGGCCGCCGACTATGCGAATGTTGCTGCCGCGGACATGGCGGCGTTCCTGCCGCGGCGGTTTGACCGGGCGACGGTGATCGCCCCGGCCGGAGCTGGAGCGCAGACTTCGGGCTACCGGATGGAGATATCAACCGATCCTCATGGGCCCGGCGCGGACGCGGCGCTGACGCTCTCGGACCGGGACGGCCACACGATTTTGTGGTCGCAAAACTGGAGCGTGAACGATGCGTCCGCGGCCGACCTCAAGGCGCAAGTTTCCGAAGCCGCGTCCAAGGCGGCTTTCTGCCTGACCGAGGCGGTAGGAGGGTCGAGGCGGCTGTCGCAGCCGGCGCTCGGTCTCTACCTCAGCGGCTGCACCGAGCTCGGCAAGACCAAGCTCTCGAACGAAGAGTTCGTCGGCATCTTCGATCGCATCACCAAGCTCGTGCCGGATTTCGGCCCTGCCTGGGCCTATCTGGCGCTCAGCCGGGCATGGATTGCGGAGGGCTTGGAGAAGGGCTCTCCGGCGCGTGCGGCCGCTGTGCAAAGTGCGCGCGACGCGATCGCCATGGCGCGCAAGCTGAACCCGCACAGCGGCATGCCCTACGACGCCGAATATCATCTCATTTCCAAAGACCGGTTCCGAGGTCTGCAGATCCTGGAACAAGGGGCCAGGATCGACCCGCAGGATGGCCGCATCCAAATGCATCTTTCGGCCGCGTACCAAGCGGTCGGCCGAATGTCCGACGCCGTCGAGGCCGCGCAAGATGGCGTGCAACTCGAGCCAGGCACGCCCTATACGACCTCGCAATATATCCTCGCGCTAATCTATTCCGGGCAGTTTTCGAAGGCCAAGGCAGCGATTGCCCAAGCCCGTGCCAAATGGCCCGGCGACGACGCGATCAACGTGGCCGATTTCAGTTATCAGTTTCGGTACGGCGACCCGCAGGTTGCGCTGCAGCTCTTGCCGCGCGTTGCGGATAGCGATGCCGCGATGGTTCCAATACAGCTGGTGGTTGCAGCCCGAGTGGACCCCACACCCGCTAAGATCGACGCCGCGGTCGCCGCCCTCGAGGCGCAAGCGTCGAAGAACGAAGCCCGGCAAAACGAGGTTCTTCTCGCGCTGGGCACGTTCGGGCGGGTCGACCAGGCCTATCAGCTGTTGGAAGATCCGAGGTTCGAGCCGTTCATCGAGACCAACGGCTTGTTTAGGCCCGATTTTGCCTCGGTCCGGGCCGATCCCAGGTTCATGGCTGTGGCGGCGCGGCTTGGGCTGGTGCGCTATTGGCGGCAGAGCGGCTATTGGCCCGACTTCTGCTCGAGCGAGAAGCTCAAGTACGACTGCAAGACCGAGGCCGCGAAATATCGCTGATGTCGCCCCTCGCGGCCTGCGGCGCTCGTGCGCTCCAAAATCGAAACATCCCCCCGGATGTTCGCGATTTTGGAGCGGGTAGCGGGAATCGAACCCGCGCGTTCAGCTTGGGAAGCTGACAGGCTGCCACTACATCATACCCGCGCCTGGAGCGCGCCGAACTAGGTCGCCGCATCGCCTCCGTCAACGCGGCGAAAGGCCACAGCCGTTGGAACGAGGGACGCGTTTCGGCGTTGCTTAATATAAGCATGCTTACTATATATCCGTCTCTAATGGAAACCTTGCCTTTCGAAATCGGTGAGACCGCGCACGTGCTGCGCAAGGCGTTCGATCGGCTCGCCGTCGGGCTCGGAGTGACCCGCGCGCAGTGGAAGGTGCTGTTCCGCCTGACCCGAACGCCGGGGCTGCGCCAGGTCGAGCTCGCCGATCAGCTCGAACTCGAGCCGATCACCTTGTGCCGCATCGTCGACCGGCTCGAGGAAGCGGGGCTGGTCGAGCGCACGCGCGATCCGGCCGATCGCCGCGCGTGGCGTCTGCACGTCACCCAAAAGGCCCAGCCGCTGATCGAAAAGCTCCAGGCCGTTGGTGCGCGCCTGATCGACGAGGCGTTTGCCGGGATCGACCCGAAAGACATTGAAACCACCCGGGCGGTGCTTGCTCGCGCGCGCGAAAACGCCAGCCGCAGCGGACCAATCAACAGGGCGTCGAATCAATGAACAGAATGCCGAGCGAGCAGATGACGGCGGCGGCGGCGACCAAGGTCAGGCGCTCGCGCAAGGTCGCAGTCAATAAGGGTCTGACGCGCACCATCCTGATGTTCATCGTCCCGGCGCTGCTGATCCTGGGGGGCGGCTATTACTGGCTGACCAGCGGCGGCAGCGTGTCGACCGACGATGCGCAGATCCGCCAGGACATCGTTTCGGTGAGCCCTCAGGTAAACGGCCAGGTGGTGGAGGTGCTCGTCCGCAACGGCAGCCGTGTGAAGCACGGCGACCTGCTGTTCCGGATCGACCCGCAGCCATACCGCGTCGCGCTTGAGCAGGCGGAGGCGACACTCGCCAACGCGCGGCTCCAAACGCACGTGCTGCGC
>DATDDW010000253.1:0-4141 GCA_036523615.1 Sphingomicrobium sp. | reverse complement strand
CGCCTTCGATAACGCGATCGAGAGCAAGCAATAATGGCCCATCTGCATTTTGAGCTGGTCACTCCGGACCGGATGGTCAGCAGCGGCGACGTGCACATGGTCGTCATTCCCGGCACCGAGGGCGAATCCGGTATCATGGCCGGACACGCGCCGTACATGACGACGCTCAGGAACGGCGAGATCGCGGTCTATCGCTCAGCCGGCGCGCAGCCGGAACGGATCCCGGTGACCGGCGGGTTTGCCGAGGTCAGCGACAAGGGCCTGACCATTCTCGCCGAGAGTGCCGGCGATGAGAGCGCTAACGCCAGTTAGCTTTTTCTAAAAGTTTCGCGCCTATTCACCAGCGCATTCCTGCGGAAAAGGTGAGTAGGGTCGGAATGAGCGCATTCGGCAAGCGTGGTGGGATGAGCGGCGGACGGCCGAGCTTCGGCGTCGCCAAGCCCATGAAGGGCGGCTCCGGCGGCTCCGCTGCACCGGCCGAGCCCGAGGGCGGCGATCAATTCCCGCCTATCGAGGACCTTACACCGGCTCTGGATGCGCCAACACCAGCGGACAGCGGCGGCTCACAAGGCGCGATGGACCGCCTCACCGCGCGGCAGAACGCCAGCGGCGAACAAGGCAGCAGCCGCAGCGAAGGCTTCGAAGCCTCAGTCCATCGGATCAAGGAGCAAGTGCTTCCGCGCCTGCTCGAGCGCGTCGATCCCGAAGCTGCCGCGACGCTCAGCAAGGATGAGCTCGCCGAAGAATTCCGCCCGATCATTTCGGAAGTGCTCGCCGAGCTGAAGATCACGCTCAACCGCCGCGAACAGTTCGCGCTCGAAAAGGTGCTGGTCGACGAGCTGCTCGGTCTCGGGCCGCTCGAGGAACTGCTGGCCGATCCGGCGATCAGCGACATCATGGTCAACGGCCCCGACCAAACCTACGTCGAGCGCAAGGGCAAGCTAGAGATCGCGCAGATTCAGTTCCGCGACGAGGAGCATCTGTTCCAGATCGCACAGCGCATCGTGAACAAGGTCGGCCGCCGGATCGACCAGACCACTCCGCTGTGCGACGCGCGCCTCCAGGACGGCAGCCGCGTCAATGTGATCGTCCCGCCGCTGTCGCTTCGCGGGACCGCGATCTCGATCCGCAAATTCTCCGAGAAGCCGATCACGCTCGACATGATGAAGGGCTTCGGCTCCATGTCCGAGAAGATGGCGACGGTGCTCAAGATCGCCGGCGCCAGCCGCATGAACGTGATCATCTCGGGCGGCACTGGTTCGGGTAAGACGACGATGCTCAACGCTCTGTCGAAGATGATCGACCCGGGCGAGCGCGTGATCACCATCGAAGACGCGGCCGAGCTTCGGCTGCAGCAACCGCACTGGCTCCCGCTCGAGACGCGGCCGGCAAACCTCGAAGGCCAAGGCGCGATCAGCATCCGCGACCTCGTCATCAACGCGCTGCGTATGCGCCCCGACCGCATCATCCTGGGCGAGATTCGCGGCGCCGAGTGTTTCGACCTGCTCGCCGCAATGAACACCGGCCACGACGGCTCGATGGCCACGCTCCACTCCAACTCCCCGCGCGAATGCCTCGCGCGTATGGAGAACATGGTGATGATGAGCGACATCAAGATCCCGAAGGAGGCGATCAGCCGCCAGATCGCGGATTCGGTCGACCTGATCGTGCAGGTGAAGCGTCTGCGCGACGGTTCCCGCCGCACTACCAACATCACCGAGGTGATCGGGATGGAGGGCGACGTGATCGTCACCCAGGAGCTGTTCAAGTTCGAGTACCTGGACGAGACTCCCGACGGCAAGATCATCGGCGAGTTCCGCTCGATGGGCCTGCGTCCGTACACGCTCGACAAGGCCAAGCAGTTCGGCTTCGACCAGCCCTACCTCGAGGCCTGCCTCTAAGCTTTCCAAGGACCGCTGGCGGGGTTTGCTCACCGAGAGCCGGTGCGCGTCTGGGGGCTGACACATGCCGGACACCGGCTCTCGGTGGCCTTCGTGGGTGCCTGCAAGCCGGCGATCGGTTCATTGCCAGCCTGCCCCGCGCTGATCGCTAGCTACAGCGCGTAAGTCAGGCCGACCACCACCCCGCGGTGACCGTAGCCGCGGTCCTCGTAAAAGCCGTTGCCGGCCCCGCGGCCGGTCAGCGCGGCATGAAGCGAGACGCGGCCAAAGGTGCGGCTGACGCCGATCCGCCAGTCGAGCTCGGGCTGAGAATAGTAGCTCACGCGGCGATTGTGCAGCGACGCGAGCAGCCCGACGTGCCCTTCAACCCGCAGCTTGGCGGGCGCGCGGATATTGCCGTTCACCTCCCCGTACACACTCCATGAGCCGGATCTGAAATAATCGGGCGAGACCGAGATGCGCGAGGAGAGCGACTTGCCCGAAACACCGGCGTAGAGCTCGGTGTAGGACCGCGCCGGGCCGACGCTCGCATAATGCGAGTAGATCGACTGACCAGCGCCAAGGTCGAGCGTCAGCCCAGGGCTGAGGCGCCTGGCATAACCGCCGTAAAGCTGAAGCTGCAACGGGTGCAGCGAGGTGCCGCGGCGCGCGACGATGCTGCCCGACGCCGCGGCATAGAGCCCGTCCGGATCGTCGTAGGAGAGGTCGAGGATCGCGACAGGGTCGCCGTTGCTGATCGAGAAGCCGCGAAACCGCGCATCGCTGAACAATGAAGCAGCCGCCCCGACCTCGGCAGGGGCAGGTGTGGCGGCAAGCCCTGCAGTAACGAAAAGAAGACCGAGGTGGAGGCTAGCGCGCAGCCCTCGCGTTCGAGAACCGATAATTGCCGCATGGGCAGTCACAACCGCTCGCCGCCTTCACCAGCGTCGCGCAGGCATCGATCGGACCGCCGCCTACGCGCTCCGAAACAAGGCTCGCGGTCGCCGACGAATGCCGCTGGCGCACAAGAGCGAGCAGGCCGCTCACGTGCGCCGCGGCGTAAGAGCTGCCGTTGACCAGAAACCATCGTCCCCCTGGCTGAGTGGTGGGCACATCGCGTCCGGGCGCAGTGTAAACATGCCCGCGAGATGCTGCCAAGGACACATCGGAAACGGCAACCACGCCCGGAACGGAGGCCGGAAAGCCGCCGTCGGCGCGCTTGGCGTCAAACGCTGCGACGACCGCCGAGCCGTGGGCGAGCGCGGTCCTGATCAGCTCGCGCAGCAGCCGGTCGTCGGGGCCACTGAGACTGAGGTTGATCACCTCAGCGCCTTGGGAAATGGCAAAATAGAGCGCCTTGGCGAGGCTGAAGCTGTCGCACACGGTCGCTGCCGCTGACGAGCCCGACTGCCAGCAGGCACGGAGGCCGAGAAGCCGCGCGTCCGGGGCGACCCCCTCAATGCCAGCGCCGTTGTCAGCCTTCGCGGCGATGATCCCGGCAACGCCCGTGCCGTGCTGTTCGGCGGCAGCGGGCTGTCCCGCCACGAAGTTGCGGTTGACGACCAGCTGGCCGGACAAATCGGGATGCGTGCCTTCGATCCCGCTGTCGATCACCGCAACCTTCACGCCGCGCCCGGTGGCGATGCGATGCAGGTCGGCGAGGTGCCATTGGGCGGCGGCAGGTTGCGCCAGGAACAGCGGGTCATCGGCCGCGGCGGCGCTGCCCTGCGCGCCGTAAAGCGCGACCGGCTGCGACCAGCTAACCGACGCGTCGTGCGAAACCTGCTTGGCCGCAGCGGTCGTCGAACGGCCATCAGGAACCGCCATGACGAAGCAATCCATGCCGATCATCGGCATCGGCCAGGCGTCGACCAGCGTCAGGCCGTATTGATGCGCAATGCGCCGGGCAAGGCGATCGCGCGCGCTTTTGGTCAACTCATCGCCATAGCTGCCGCCATAGGCGCCGTTCGGCCGGTAGTGGTCGGGCGGGTGGCGGACCATGACCAGGATCTGCTGGTCGGGCCGTGACAATGCCGAGGTCGCCGCTGCCGGCACGACTTGCGCGAGCACAAACAAAGCTGCGCACAGGAGGGCCAAGCGCTTCAACGCGCGCCAGAAGTTCACGGCGTCGCTCCTCCGATCGGCTGCGCCATCCGCACCTCGCGATCGGCGCGCAGCTTGGCCAACGCCGAAGCTTGGGCGGATGCGGGGACATAGAGCAGGTACGCGTCGGCCGCAGTCGGCCCGCCGGCGAGCGAGGC
>DATDDW010000252.1:0-3334 GCA_036523615.1 Sphingomicrobium sp. | reverse complement strand
ACCTCGGCGCCGGGAATCGCCGCCTTGATCAGCCGCTCGATCTCGCTCGCTGCCATCGCCATTAGAGGCCAAATCCAATCACAGGTTGGTCGCCTCAATGATCTGGCGCCGCGCGTCGATTTCCTTGTTCTTGAGCGCCTCGCGCACCGCCTCCTCGTCACAATCGACGCCCGCCGCGGTGAGGTCGCTGAGGACCTTGCGGATCACGTCATGTTCGCCCGCTTCCTCGAAGTCGGAGCGGACCACGTCCTTCGCATAGGATTCTGCCTCCGCCTCGGTCAGGCCCATCTTGCGCGCCGCCCACTCGCCGAGCAGCCGGTTGCGCCGTGCGGTGATGCGGAACTGCATCTCCTCGTCATGGGCGAACTTGGATTCAAAGGCGCGTTCGCGGTCATCGAAGGTGGTCATTAGCGTCCCTTAGCTCAGTTGGCGGCAGATAGGATCAGCAGCGGCCCGACGCAACGCGATTGCCGCTGCGCGATCTGCGCCAGTGGATCGCGCTGAGCACCACGGCGCAGGCGACCGTGTCGGCGAGCCAGTCCTTGACGTCGCTGTCGCGGTGCAGCGCCGGGATCGCCTGGACCAGCTCGATCAGCGCGCCGAACAGCGAGAGGCCGGCGATAAGCTTGAGCACGCCCGTGCGCTGGTAGGCCCAGGCGGAGAGCAAGCCGAGCACGGCAAAAGCAGCGATGTGCTGGACCTTATCGGAGGGGTTGCCCGGCAATTGTGGCGGGTGCGGCAGTGTGGCCATGACGAAGGTGAACAGCGTCGCCGCCCAGAACAGCAGGCGGCGCGGCGCCGCCGAAACCGCGCGCATTAATCGTCGTAAGCGGCGGTGGTCTTGGCGCGCACTTCCTCAGCCGTGACGCCGGGCGCCAGCTCGATCAGCCTAAACGGGCTCAGGTGATTGGCCCGCTGGAACACGGCGAGGTCGGTGATGATCATGTCGACGACGTTCTTGCCGGTCAGCGGAAGCGTGCACTCCGGGATGAACTTCGGGTCGCCGTTCTTCGACACATGCTCCATCACCACGATGATCTTCTTGACCCCGGCGACGAGGTCCATTGCGCCGCCCATGCCCTTGATCATCTTGCCCGGGACCATCCAGTTGGCGAGGTCGCCTTTCTCGCTGACTTCCATGCCGCCGAGCACGGCAAGGTCGATGTGCCCGCCGCGGATCATGGCGAAGCTGGTCGCGCTGTCGAAATAGGACGACTGCGGAAGCTCGCTGATCGTCTGCTTGCCAGCGTTGATCAGGTCGGGGTCGACCTCGTCCTCGTAAGGAAACGGGCCGATGCCGAGCATCCCGTTCTCGCTCTGCAGCGTCACGGTCATGCCCGGCGGCACATGGTTGGCGACGAGCGTCGGGATGCCGATGCCGAGGTTGACGTAATAGCCGTCCTGGAGCTCCTTCGCCGCGCGCTGCGCCATCTGATCGCGGGTCCAGCCTTTGGTCTCAGTTACGGTCGCCATCACGCGGCCTCTCTTTCGCGCACGGTCTTGAACTCGATCTTCTTGTCATAGGGCGCGCCGAGGATGAGCCGGTTGACGAAGATCGAGGGCAAGTGGATGCAGTCGGGGTCGAGGCTTCCCGCCGGCACGATTTCCTCGACCTCGGCGATACACACCTTCCCGCACGTCGCCGCGGGCTGGTTGAAGTTGCGGGCGGTCTTGCGGAACATGAGGTTGCCGGTCTCGTCGGCCTTCCACCCTTTGACGATGCTGAGGTCAGCGCGGATGCCGCGCTCGAGCACATAGGTTTCGCCGTCGAACTCCTTCGTCTCCTTGCCCTCGGCGACCTGAGTCCCGACGCCGGTCTTGGTATAGAAGCCAGGGATGCCCGCGCCGCCGGCGCGCATCCGCTCGGCGAGCGTGCCCTGCGGCGTGAACTCGACCTCGATCTCGTTCGCCAGGAATTGCCGCTCGAACTCCTTGTTCTCGCCGACGTAGGAGCTGATCATCTTCCTAACCTGCCGCGTGCGCAGCAGCTTGCCCAGGCCCTCATTGTCGATCCCGGCATTGTTCGAAGCGATGGTGAGATCCTTGACCCCGCTCGCCTGGATCGCGTCGATCAGCCGCTCGGGGATGCCGCACAGGCCAAAGCCGCCCGCGGCGATGGTCATGCCGTCGAACAGCAGCCCGTCGAGCGCCGCGGCGGCATCGGGATAGATTTTCTGCATAGCGCCGCCGCAATAGAAGCGCGGCGCCGAGCGTCAAGAACGGCTCAGGAGCGAGGGGGCGGCGTCCAGGTGAGCGTCAGCCGCGGCCGCGCCTCGCCCCGCGCGAGCCGCACGTTCCACAGCGGGCCGGCAGCCGTGGAATCTTGCCGAAGCGCGAAGCTGGTGACGCTGGTGCGGCAGGTGAAGGCGCCGCTGACGCTCTGCGCATTCTCCACCGCGAGCTTGGCCAGCGCCGCGCGCGCGCCGCCGGTGCACGCGTCGGGCTGCACGTTCGCGACGCAATCGACGTCGAAGGTGAGCGGCTGAGCGCCGCGCGCAGCGTCAATCGCGCCTTCGAGCCAGCGGACGGCGGCTTTGGCCTGCGCGACGTGCAGCTTGGGGTTGGGGTTTACGTGCGCGAAGCCGGCGGCGCCGGCAGCGGGGCAATCACCGCGGCGGATGTCGGCGCTCTGCCCGACCACCGACCGCGATGCGGTCGAGACCTGATAGATGTCGCGCTCGCAAAAGCCGTCAGGCATCGGATAGGTGCGCGTGATGAAGGTGACGCGCGTCGGCGACGTAAATTCGTGCTCCACCACCCGCCGGGCGATGCGCCGCGGCAGCAGCCTCGCGGCAAGCTCCTCCGTCGACATCGCGCGCCAGTCGGCCGCTGCGTGCACTGGGGCGGCCTGAAGCAAGGCCGCTGCAGCCAAAACCAACATCATCGTAACCCCCCGTGAAGATCACGCGAATCTGTCAGAGGAGCCGCGCGAAATCCAGCGTCGGCCGCGCCGGTGTTCAGTTATGGGTCGAACGCGGCCGGGCGGTGCTCAGCCCTTGAGCTTCGACAGCACGCCCTGGAGCTGCATCGCGTTGGACATGTCGCCCTCGACCTTCAATTTGCCCATCATGAACGCGGTCATGCCGTCGAGCTGGCCCGACGCGAGCTGCTGCCAATCGTCCCAGCCGACGCGGATGGTGGTGTCGGCCGCGCCGTCGTCCTCGCTGACGCTCTGCGCGGCCCCGTCGAGCAGGATCGCGCCCTGGTCGCCGCCGAAGTCGATCTTCACCCTTTTGCCCGGCACCCATGCGCTGGCCTGCTGCATGCGTCCGATCAGTTCCTGCTTGGTCACGTTGATTTCTCCTTTTGCGGCGGGCGTAGCGGGGCGTTGCAG
>DATDDW010000251.1:0-3376 GCA_036523615.1 Sphingomicrobium sp. | reverse complement strand
GGGATGGAGTTCCTGCGCATGCTCCGCCAACGCGGCCACAGCGATCAGCCCAAGGTCGTCTTCTGCACGACCGAAAACGACATGGCCCATATTCGCGCGGCGCTCGAAGCGGGCGCTGACGAATATGTGATGAAGCCGTTCGACCGCGAGACGCTTCACATCAAGCTCCAGCTCGTCGGCGTCGCCTGAGTAGCGCTGCCGTGGAGCGGGCGCTCGCCAGATCGCGGGACCGCTACCGAGAGGTTCGCCCAACCCGCCGTCGCATCCGCCTGATGATCGTCGACGATTCGACGGTCGCTCGCGCGGTTCTGTCGCGCATGGTGGAGAGCGATCCGGTCTTCGAAATCACCGCTGTTGCCGGCACTGCTGAAGACGCGATTGAAGCGCTCGGCGAGTGCAGGGTCGATGTCATCATCCTCGACCTCGAGATGCCCGGCGCGGGCGGGCTCAAGTCGATTCCGCGGATCATTAGCGCCGCTGCCGGCGCCAAGATCATGATCGTCTCCTCGCTTGCCGAAGACGGGGCGGAACAGACCGTCGCCGCGCTTGCTCTGGGCGCGGCCGACACCATGCCCAAGCCGGGCACCGGCCGCTTCAACGGCCACTTCTCCGAGATCCTGTTGAGTAAGTTGAAGGCACTCGGCTACGCCGCCGAGGTCGCTGCTTCTCCGCACCGCAGCACAAAATCAGGCCCGCGGGCGGCTCTTCGAGCGATGCCGGCGGATCCGATCGACATCCTGGCGATCGGCGCTTCCACGGGCGGAATCCACGCGCTCGGAGTGATCTTCCATGCTCTTCCTAAGCGCATCGGCGTGCCGATCCTCGTCACCCAGCATCTGCCGCTTCCCTTCATGTCGGTCTTCGCTCGTCAGCTCGGCGCAATCGCGCATCGGGAGGCGGTGGTCGCGGAAGACGGCATGCTGCTGTGTCCGGATCGCATCTATCTTGCTCCGGGCGATGCGCACCTGACGCTCGAGCCCGGAGATAATGGCGCAGTGGTGCGCCTGACTCGCGGACGCAGCAGCAGCGGCTGCATGCCCTCGGTCGACCCGATGCTCGCTTCTGTGGGCGCGATTTATGGCTGCGGCGCGCTCGGCGTGGTGCTGACCGGGATGGGCCGCGATGGCGTCGAAGGCGCCGCGCGCCTGGTCGCTTGCGGCGGTTCTATCCTCGCGCAGGACGAGGGAAGCTGTGCCGTCTGGGGCATGCCACGCGCAGTGCTCGAGGCCGGCCTCGCCAGCGCCGTGCTGCCGCCGGACAAGATCGCCCGGCGGATCGCCGCCCGCACCGACGGGGAGCCGCCGTGCAAATAAGCGACAGCTCCAGCCGCATCCTTGCCGGCCTACTCGAGGCACGCACCGGCCAGCAGCTGACGATGAGCCGGCGCTGGCGGATCGAGACCGCATTGGCGGCGCTGCTTCGCGAGCGCGGCATCAGCACGCTCGACGAGCTCATCACCATTCTCGTCATGGGCAAGGAGCCCAGCTTGTCACAGCAGGTGGTCGAAGCATTGCTCAACAACGAGACTTACTTCTTCCGCGACCGTTCGCCGTTCGACCTGCTCCAGCGCTACGCGCTTCCCGAGCTCCAGCAGCGGCGGCAGAAGGCCAAGCGGCTGCGTATCTGGTCGGCTGGGTGCTCGACCGGGCAGGAAGTCTATTCGCTGTCGATGCTGTTCGCTGAAGAGCCCGACAAGTGGCGCGGCTGGACGATCGATATCCTCGGCACCGACGTTTCCACCTCGTGCATCGATCGGGCGCGTGCCGGCACCTACAGCCAGTTCGAAGTCCAGCGCGGCCTGGGCATCAACCAGATGATCAAATGGTTCGAGGAATGCGCGGACGGCTGGCGGGCGATCGAGGAGCTCCGCCGCCCCGTGCGCTTTCAGGTCCACAATTTGCTCGAGCAGGCGCCGCACCCCGGCGGGTTCGACATCGTGCTGTGCCGCAATGTCCTGCTCTACCTCAGCCCCGACAAGAAGAGCCAAAGCTTCGACCAGCTTGCTGGCTCGATGGCCGAGGACGGCTGGCTGATGCTCGGCGCCGGCGAAACGGTGATCGGGCAGACGGGCAAGCTCGGCGCCGACATCAACGCCCGCGGCCTGTACCGGCTGGTCGGCGACGGCAGCCGCATCGAGAAGCGCCAGGGCGACCGCCGCGCCGCCGCCGGAGGGGCTTGACCCCATAGCCGTTGCTGTGCGCCAAATGGCGCGTGGATTTCGACTTCATCGAACGGCCGTCGCCGAACTTCGACGAGCGGCAACTGCCGGTCTCGATGATTGTGCTCCACTATACGGGGATGCCCGATGCTGAAGGTGCGCTCGACCGCCTGACATCGCCCGAAGCGCGCGTGTCCTGTCATTATTTGGTCGACGAGGACGGCTCGATCTACCGGCTGGTCGATGAGTCGAAGCGCGCCTGGCACGCGGGCAAGTCGCGCTGGCGCGGGACCACCGACGTCAATTCCGCGAGCGTCGGCATCGAGATCGTCAACCCGGGCCACGAGTTCGGCTATCGCGAGTTCCCGGACGAGCAGATCGCTTCGGTCATCCCCCTGGTCGCCGACATCAAGGAACGGCACGGGATCGGCCGCGGCAATGTCGTGGGCCACTCCGACGTCGCCCCGGCGCGCAAGGAGGACCCCGGCGAGCTATTCCCCTGGTGGGAGCTGGCCAAGCGGCGCCTCGCTCTGCCGAGCCCCTCGCGCGACCTCATCGACCCCTATTGGACCGATGCCGGCTTCCTGCTCGCGCTCGAGCGCTTCGGCTATGACGTGACTGACGAGCAGAAGGCCGTCATCGCCTTCCAGCGGCGCTTTCGGCCTGATCTTATCGACGGGATCATCGACGGCGAGTGCCGCGCCAAGCTGCTCGCTCTGTTGCTTCCGCGCCCGCAATAACCCATATTTCGTGGGCCAGAGGGCTGGGCGGCCGCGGCTCGCGCAAGCGGGACGAGGAAAGTCCGGGCTCCATGGAACTGCGGTGCCGGGTAACGCCCGGCGGAGGGCTGTAGCCTTGGCGAAGGCTCTTCAGGGACAGTGCCACAGAAAGCATACCGCTCGCCTTCGGACGGGTAAGGTCGAAAGGGTGCGGCAAGAGCGCACCGCGGCGTTGGCGACAAGGCCGGCAGGGTAAACCCCACCGGGTGCAAGACCGAATAGGGGCGGCTTATGGGCCTGGTTCCGGCTCGCCGCCCGGGTTGGTTGCTTGACCTCCGACGCAAGTCGGGGGCTAGAGGAATGGCCGCACAGTCACGTCTCTTGTGACGCGACGGACAGAACCCGGCTTACAGGCCCTCTGGCATTTTCATCGATTCGGCGGCTCGCCATTGGGTGACCGCCACCCTAAAATGCGGGAAGCTATGCCTCGGCAGAAGAG
>DATDDW010000250.1:0-2763 GCA_036523615.1 Sphingomicrobium sp. | reverse complement strand
ACGGCGATGACGAGGTCGGCGTCGCGGATGCGCTGCTGGAGCTTGGGGTTGGGGCCGTAGCCGAGCTGGCCGGCATAGACCCCGCAGCTGTTGCAGATCGCGTCCTGGCGGCGGAATGCGGCGGCGACGGGGATTCCGTAGCGGAAGGCGAAATTGGCGAAATGGTGCGACGCGCGCGGGCTCCAATCGGCACCGCCGACGATGGCGATCGGGGTGGTCGCGTCCTTCAACAGCTCGAACAGCGCCTGGACGGCGCCCGGATCGGGCGCTTCGGCGAGCGGCGGGACGCACGGCCGGTCGGGCACGTCCACACGATCGCGCAGCATGTCCTCGGGCAGCGCAAGCACGACCGGGCCCGGCCGGCCGGCGGTCGCCACGCGGTAGGCGCGCGCGACATATTCGGGGATGCGCCGCGCATCCTCGACCCGCGCCGCCCATTTGGCGATCGGCGCAAAGAAGGCCGGGAAATCCACCTCCTGGAAGCCTTCCCGGTCGCGTTCGGACCGGGCGACGTCGCCGATGAACAGGATCATCGGCGTCGAATACTGGAAGGCGACATGGACTCCGCCGCTGGCGTTGGTCGCTCCGGGGCCGCGAGTGACGAAGGCGACGCCGGGCCGGCCGGTCATCTTGCCGTCCGCGTCGGCCATGTAGGCGACGCCGCCTTCCTGGCGGCAAACGATGGTGTCGATCTCTTTCGTGTCGTGCAGCGCGTCGAGCACCGCGAGGAAGCTCTCGCCGGGCACTGTGAAGATGCGGTCGCAGCCCTGGATCTTGAGCTGGTCGACGAGGATGCGGCCGCCGGTGCGTGAGGTCATGCGCGGCGTCTAGCTGCGCACCTCAATTCCGTCACCCCCGCGGACGCGGGGGGTCCCGGTGCCTTCAAGATCAAGCGGGATTGGCTCGCGCCGAACTTCGTTTCCCGCTTTCGCGGGAATGACGCACTACGCCTGGTGGATCGCCTTCACCACCTGGTAGCTCTCGAGGCCCTCTTTCCCGCCCTCGCTGCCGAAGCCCGAATCCTTGACCCCGCCGAACGGCGTGTCCGCGCCGCTGATGGCGAAGGTGTTGATCCCGACCATCCCGCTCTCAACGACGTCGCCGATGAGGTTGGCGCGGCGGCCGTTCTCGGTGAAAGCGAAGGCGGCGAGGCCGTAGGGCAGGCGGTTGGCTTGGCTGATCGCCTCCTCGAACGTGTCGAACGGGCGGCTGACCGCGACCGGGCCGAACGGCTCGTCGTTCATGATCGCGGCTTCGTTGGGGACGTCGGCAAGAAGCGTCGGCTGGAAGAAGAAGCCGCCGTCGCCGCGGGTGCCGCCGGCCATGATCCGCGCGCCCTTGGCCTTGGCGTCCTCGACCAGGTTCTCGATCGCCCGCGGCCGCCGCTCGTTGGCGAGCGGGCCCATGCGCGTGTCAGGCGCGAGGCCGCTGCCGATCTTCACCTGTCGGGTGCGCTCGGCGAAGCCCTTGATGAACGCGTCGTAGATGCCGCTCTGCACGTAAAAGCGCGTCGGCGAGACGCACACCTGGCCGGCGTTGCGGAACTTCTGCGGCACGACCATGTCGAGCGTCTTCTCGAGGTCGCAATCGTCGAAGATCAGCACCGGCGCGTGGCCGCCCAATTCCATCGTCACGCGAGTCATGCTGTCGGCGCACAAACGCATCAGATGCTTCCCGACGCCGGTCGAGCCGGTGAAGCTTACCTTGCGGATGGTGCGGCTGGCGATCAGCGTCTCGCTGACGAGGCTCGCATCGCCGTGGATCAGCTGGGCGACGCCGGCGGGAATGCCGGCGTCGGCGAGCGCGCGGAAGAGCTCGGTGCAGCAGCCGGGGGTCTCGTGCGGCGGGCGGGAGATCACGGTGCAGCCGGCGGCAAGCGCGGCGCTCACCTTCTTCGCCAACAGATAGATGGGGAAATTCCACGGCGTGAAGGTCGCGGTCGGACCGATCGGCTGACGGATGACGCGGCTGAGCTGTCCCGCCGGACGCACCAGCGTCCGCCCGTAGTCGCGCTTGGCGTCCTCGGCGTACCAGTCGAACAGCTGTGCCGAAGCGATTACCTCGGCCTTCGCTTCGGGCAGGATCTTGCCCTGCTCCTGGGTCAGCGTCGCGGCGATCGACTCGACCCGCTGGCGCAGCAGCGCCGCAGCCTTGTGCAGGATCGCGCCGCGCTTCTCGACGTCCATCGCGCGCCACTCCGGCCAGGCTCGGTCGGAGGCGGCGAGCGCCTCGTCGAGGTCGGCCTTGGTGGCGTAGGGAACTTCGGCGATCGGCTGGGCGTCCACCGGGTTCACGACGGGGTGAGCGTCGCGGCCTTCGCCCGATTTCCACACGCCGTCGATGAAGAGCTTGAGGTCTGTTTCGTATCCCATGGCGGCCCAGATAGGCTCGCCTTGAAGGCGCTGCAACGCCCCGCTACGCCCGCCGCAAAAGGAGAAATCAACGTGACCAAGCAGGAACTGATCGGACGCATGCAGCAGGCGAGCGCATGGGTGCCGGGCAAAAGGGTGAAGATCGACTTCGGCGGCGACCAAGGGGCGATCCTGCTCGACGGGGCCGCGCAGAGCGTCAGCGAGGACGACGGCGCGGCGGACACCACCATCCGCGTCGGCTGGGACGATTGGCAGCAACTCGCGTCGGGCCAGCTCGACGGCATGACCGCGTTCATGATGGGCAAATTGAAGGTCGAGGGCGACATGTCCAACGCGATGCAGCTCCAGGGCGTGCTGTCGAAGCTCAAGGGCTGAGCACCGCCCGGCCGCG
>DATDDW010000249.1:0-2309 GCA_036523615.1 Sphingomicrobium sp. | reverse complement strand
GGCCGACGCCGAGCTTAACCGCCTGTGGACCAAACTCATCGCCGACGCGCGCAAGTGCGACAAGTCGCCCGATTGCGGTCGCACGGCCAGCGATCAGCGCAGCGAAGAAGGCATCCTCAAGCAGGGGCAGCGCGCGTGGGTTCAGTTCCGCGACGCGCAGTGCGAATATGAAGGGCTGGGCGAGCGCGGCGGAAGCATGGAGCCGATGATCGTCAATGCCTGCCGCGAGCGGCTCACGCGCGAGCGGATCAAGCAGCTCAGCGCGGGCGAGAAGTGAGCGCGGAACCCGCCAGCAATTTCACCGCGATCGCGCTGATGATGCTGGTGGTCGGCATGGGCATCCCCGTAACCGCGGCGCTGAACTCGGTCCTCGGCACCCACATCGGCAGCCCGGTCGCCGCAAGTACGATCCTGTTCGCCGTCGGCTTCGTGCTCACCGCGCTCGTCCTCGCGTTCGTCGGGCTTCCTCCGCGCGAGGCGTTTTCCGGCGTTCCCTTGTGGTCGCTTGCCGCCGCGTTCGGCGTCGTGTTCTACGTGCTGTCGGTCACCTGGTCGGCGCCGCGCATCGGCGTCGGCAATGCGATCTTCTTCGTGCTGCTCGGCCAGCTGATCGCCGCCGCGACGATCGACCATTTCGGGCTGTTCGGCGCGCTTCAGACGCAGCTGACGGCCAAGCGCGCGGTCGGCCTGCTGGTGATGGCTGTCGGCGTCTACTTGGCTAAGAAGCCGCGATGAGCCGCATGTTCAAGAAGATCCTGATCGCCAACCGCGGCGAGATTGCGTGCCGGGTGATCCGCACGGCGCGGCGCATGGGGATCAAGACCGTCGCGGTCTATTCCGACGCCGATGCGCGCGCGCCGCACGTCAAAATGGCTGACGAGGCGGTGCGGCTCGGCCCGCCGCCGGCGAGTGAATCCTACCTCAAGGCCGAGTTGATCATCGACGCGTGCAAGGCGACGGGCGCCGAGGCCGTACACCCGGGCTACGGCTTCCTGTCTGAGCGCGAGAGCTTTGCCAAAGCGCTGGCGAAGGCAGGGATCACCTTCATCGGCCCACCACCCAAGGCGATCGCCGCGATGGGCGACAAGATCGAATCGAAGAAGCTCGCGCAGAAGGCCGGCGTCAACGTCGTCCCCGGCTATCTGGGCGACATCGCGACGACCGACGAAGCGGTGAACATCGCCAGGGACATCGGCTTTCCGGTGATGATGAAGGCCTCGGCCGGTGGTGGCGGCAAGGGCATGCGCCTCGCGTGGAACGAGAAGGACGTGCGCGAGGGCTTCGACAGCGTGAAGCGCGAAGGCCTGTCGAGCTTCGGCGACGACCGCGTGTTCATCGAAAAGTTCATCGAGCAGCCGCGGCACATCGAGATCCAGGTGCTCGGCGACCAGCACGGCAACATCCTCTATTTGAACGAGCGCGAATGCTCGATCCAGCGGCGCCACCAGAAGGTGGTGGAGGAAGCGCCGTCCCCCTTCGTCACGCCCGAGATGCGCAAGGCGATGGGCGAGCAGGCGGTCGCTCTGGCGCGGGCGGTCGGCTATTACAGCGCCGGCACGGTCGAGCTGATCGTCAACGGCGCCGACACCTCAGGAAAGAGCTTCTACTTCCTTGAGATGAACACGCGGCTGCAGGTCGAGCATCCGGTGACCGAGGAGATCACCGGCCTCGACCTTGTCGAGCAGATGATCCGCGTCGCCGCCGGCGAGAAACTGAAGTTCACCCAGGAGGACGTCCAGCTCAACGGCTGGTCGGTCGAGACGCGCGTCTATGCGGAGGACCCGTACCGCCACTTCCTGCCGAGCACGGGCCGGCTGGTGCGGTACTGGCCGCCGGTCCAGCATCGCGACAAGGATCTGGTGGTCCGCGTCGACGACTGCGTCCAGGACGGCGGCGAGGTCAGCATGTTCTACGACCCGATGATCGCCAAGGTGATCACCTGGGCGCCGGCGCGGATCGAAGCGATCGACGCGCAAACGCAAGCGCTCGACCAGTTCGTGATCGACGGCATCAGCGACAATGTCGATTTCCTGTCCGCGCTGATGCAACACCCGCGCTTCCGCTCGGGCGACATCACCACCGGCTTCATCGCCGAGGAATATCCCGAAGGCTTCGAGGGTGCGCCCGCGGATGCGCAGCTGATAGAGGATTTGACCGCGATTGCCGGAATGGTCTCGGTCATCACCGATGAGCGCGCGGCGGAGATCAGCGACCAGCTCGGCCCACCGCCGCACTTCCCCTGCGAGCGCGTGGTCTGCCTCGCGCGCGGAGAGAAGCACAAGGTGCGGATCAAGCCCTACAAGGGCGGA
>DATDDW010000248.1:0-6470 GCA_036523615.1 Sphingomicrobium sp. | reverse complement strand
GGCATCAGCCTTGAGGGAACTGCATGTTGACGAACACGGTCTTAAGGCCATTGCGGCGCGCCCAGCGGGCGACGCACAGGCGCTGCTCGGCGCTCGGGTCCTGGTGGATGAGGAGGAGCAGCTTCTTCTCGCTCTCGTCCTGGATCAGCTCGCCGAAGGCGAGGCCGCAGCCCAGCGCGACCTGGTTCAGTTGCGCCTCGTCATGCATCCGCGCGGGCGTCACGCAGGCGGAAAGCGCTAATACGATCAGGACGGCGAGCTTTCTCACTTCATCGCCCCGACAAATTTCCCGAACAAATAAGCGCTGTCCTGCGGGCCTGGGCTCGCCTCGGGGTGGTATTGCACGCTGAACGCGGGCCGGTCGATGAGCTCGATCCCGCAATTGCTGCCGTCGAACAGGCTGACGTGGGTCTCGCGCACATTGTCGGGCAGCCCCTCGCGCTCGACCGCGAAGCCGTGGTTCATGCTCGTGATCTCGACACGGCCGTCGGCGAGCCGCTTGACCGGGTGGTTGGCGCCGCGGTGCCCCTGGAACATCTTCGACGTCTTCCCGCCGACCGCCAGCGCCAGCATCTGATGACCGAGGCAGATGCCAAACAGCGGCTTCTTGGTCTCGAGCATCTGCTTGATCACCGGCACCGCATATTGCCCCGTCGCGGCCGGGTCGCCCGGCCCGTTCGAAAGGAAGAAACCGTCGGGCTGGTGCGCCATAATGTCTTCGAAACTCGCCTGCGCCGGCACCACCGTCACGCGCGCGCCGGCCTCCACGAGCAGGCGGAAGATGTTGCGCTTGTTGCCGTAATCCACCGCGACCACGTGCGGTCGGCTCTCGTCATCGCCGCCAAGCTCATAGCCGCGGCCCCACGCCCATTTCCCGCCGGTCCAGCGCTCGACCTGGAGCCGGCTGACCTCCTTGGCGAGGTCCATGCCCTCGAGACCGGGCCAGTCCGCGGCCATCGCCTGCAGTTTGTCGAGGTCGAACTTGCCATCGGCGCTGTGCGCGATCACGATGTTGGGCGGCCCCTCGGTCCTCACCAGCCGAGTCAGCGCGCGCGTGTCGACGCCCGCGATCCCGATCCGCCCCCATTTGGCCATCCATTCGGCAAAGCCCTGGCTCGCGCGATAGTTCGAGGGCTCGGTCACGACCTCGCGCACCAGGCAGCCGAGCGCATGCGCTTCGCCCGCTTCGACGTCCTCGTCGTTGGCGCCGACGTTGCCGATGTGCGGGAAGGTGAAGGCGATCACCTGCTTGGCGTAGGAGGGGTCGGTCATGACTTCCTGGTAGCCGGTCATCGCGGTATTGAAGCACAGCTCCCCGACCGCCTCGCCCTCGGCACCGAAGCCCTGCCCCCACACTCGCCGTCCGTCGGCGAACACCACGACTCCCGTCGCGCCCGGCGGTTGGGGCGCGTGCGCGGAGCGTGGTTCGGCCATGGGCTGGAAGAGCCTTCCGTCAACGGGTTTGCAGCGATGTCGCTAAGGCATTTCCGCTATGCGTGAATCGCTGCTTGGTCAACGCTGGTCAGCCAAAGAATCCACAGCTAGGTCGTTCGCATGATCAGGGACGACATCAAGGCCGCGACGATTGCCGCGATGAAGGGCGGCAACAAGGAAGAGGTCGGCACGCTTCGCCTTGTCTCGGCGGCGATCAAGAACCGCGACATCGAGGCGCGCACCGGCGGCGCGCCCAAGGACGACGACGCTCTCGTGACGGAAGTGCTGCAGAAGATGATCAAGCAGCGCCGCGAGAGCGCCGAGCTCTACCGCAAGGGCGGCCGCGAGGACCGCGCCGCGGCCGAGGAGGGCGAAATCGCGGTGATCGAGCGCTTCCTTCCGCAGCAGCTGAGCGATGCCGAGGCCGAGGCGAAGATCCATGAGATCGTCGCCGAGACCGGCGCGAGCTCGATGAAAGACATGGGCCGGGTGATGGCGCTGGTGAAAGAGCGCCTCGGCGCTTCGATCGAACCCGCCCGCGCCAGCGCATTGGTTAAGTCTGCGCTGGCCTGACGCTCCCTTCAGGCGCCCTTGGGCACCGTCGAGCAATGCTCGTTGACGATCGGCCAGTTCCCGCTCGCATCCCGTTGGAAGACGTCGGTGCAGCGGATCGACCCGTTGTTCGCCGGCTTGGTGCTGCTGGTCATGTCCCACGTCCCGCTCATCACGAATATGTCGGGCGACAGGATCTGAATCTTGCGTTCGACCTGTTTCGCTCCGTCGAGCTTGGCCGCAGCGTAAGCGTCCTGGCGCTTGTCGAAATCGCCGCGATCTGTCGGGAGCGTAGGCGCGGCGTAATCATAAGCCACGACCGACGGAGCGTAGAGTGCCTTGATCTTGGCGGCGTCCATCGACTTCCACACGTCGACCGTTGAGTCAGCCACCTTGGCCGCATCAGTCTCGCTGACCGTCGCCTGCGCGGATGATGAGGCGGCCGGCGCCTCCGCTTTCTTGCAGGCTGCCGTGGCGACCGCGAACGCGGCAATTGCTAGGATCGAAACCGCGGATTTCATGATGTGCTCCCCCTTTAGTCTACAAACGCAGACAGGCGCGAAGCGCAGCGCGCCCTAGCTCATTCGTTGCGCGCTCGAAAGGAAAACAGAAAAAAGGCTCCGCCGCACGAGGCGGCGGAGCCCAGGCAAGTTTAAAAACTTCTATCGGGCGGCGGCGGCGGCCTTTCTGCCGTTTTCCGGGCCCGCCAAGCCCATCACGCCATCCATCAACAAATTGTAGAAGCGGATGGCGAGTGCCGTGGCGACCGCACCCGCTGTGGCCAGCTGCAGGTTGAGCGCAACAGCGCCGAGCTGCGTGCCGATCATCGGGATGTGCGCCAATGCGGCTCCGACCATCGGCAGCACGAGGACCATGAGCATCGCCGCGATCAGCCGCTCTTCGACCAGCGCCAAGCCGGCGATGAGGCCAAGAACAACGAGCACGAGCGGCACGTTTATCATGGTGAGCGCGACGAAACCGGCGACGATTGCGAGGACGATGGCAAGAGCGCGGGCAAGCCCGCCGATCTTCATGAGCATAATTCCCCTCCCTCAATATGTCCCGCCGTACCTCTTTCCGGGCATTTGTTGCGGAACCGGCACGGAAATATCCCTATTTCGGGCCGGTGACCATTATCGGAGGCCTCTCAACTGTGGATAACTTTTCGCCTCTCTTGCAGCCGATTCGCGCGCGACTAGGGTCTTTTCGTGACCCTCAGCACCGCCTGGCTCGATGAGTTGCGCGCGCGCACGACGCTCTCGGCGGTGATCGCTCCGTCGGTCAAGCTGATCCGCGCCGGGCGCGAGTGGAAGGCATGCTGCCCGTTCCATAACGAGAAGACGCCGAGCTTCACCGTCAACGACGACAAGGGCTTCTATCACTGCTTCGGTTGCGGCGCTCACGGCGATGCGATCCGCTTCCTCACCGACCAGCGCGGGATGCCGTTCATGGATGCCGTGAAGGAGCTCGCGGCCAAGGCCGGGATGGAGGTCCCTGCCCCCGACCCGAAAGCCCGTGAACGGGCTGAGCGCACGGCGACACTGACTGACGTCATGGCCGCGTGTCAGGCCTGGTATGCGGAGCAGCTGAACGGCCTCGCCGGCGGACCGGCGCGCGAATATTTGACGCGCCGCGGCCTCGATGGGGCGACGATCCAGCGCTTCGGCCTCGGCGTCGCGCCCGACAGCCGCAACGCCTTGAAGCGCGCGCTCGCCCAGCTCGGCGAAGACAAGCTCGTCGAAACCGGCATGCTGATCCAGCCCGATGAGGGCGACAGCTACGACCGCTTTCGCGGCCGGCTGATGTTCCCAATCCGCGATCCGCGCGGGCGGGTGATCGCCTTCGGCGGACGGATCCTCGGCGAGGGCGAGCCCAAATACCTCAATTCACCGGACACGCCCCTCTTCGACAAGGGGCGCACGCTCTACAACCTCGACCGCGCCTCCCCCGCGAGCCGCTCGGCCAAGCGCCTGATCGTCGTCGAGGGCTATATGGACGTCATCGCCCTCGACCGCGCCGGAATATCGGAAGCGGTGGCGCCCAACGGCACCGCGCTCACGGAAAGCCAGCTCGAGCGCTTGTGGCGGCTCGATCCATCGCCGATCCTCTGCTTCGACGGCGACAGCGCCGGGCGCAAGGCCGCGATCCGGGCCGCCGTGCGCGCGCTGCCGCTGATCCGCCCCGAGCGGACTTTGCGCTTCGTCGAGCTTCCGCCGGGCCAGGACCCGGACGACGTCGTGCGCAGCGGCGGCAGCCAAGCGTTCGAGGCCTTGCTCGCCACGGCGGAACCGCTCGATGCACGCCTCTGGCGCCACGAGCTCGAGGCCGAGCCGCTCGCCACACCGGAGGCCTGGGCGGGCTTGAAGCAGCGCCTCGTCGCCCACGCGTCGACCATAGGAGATCCCGACCTCGCCCGCCTCTACCGCGAGGAATGGCTCAACCGCTTCTACGCGCTGCGCCGACCCAGCAGCGGGCCAGCTTCACAGCCCGCCCGCCGCGGCACCTTTAGGAACGGCCGCTACGCGCCCCCGCCGCCGCCCGTCGGCAGCAGCGCCCGCGCCATCGCCGCCTCGGGCATCGACGCTCCGACCGCCCATGCGCTGATGCTCGGCTTCGCTAATTTCCCCGAGGAGCTTCCCGCCCATTGCGAGCAGCTCGCGGCGCTGCCGATCGCCGACAAGCGCACCGCGCACATGCGCGACGAGCTGGTCAACGCCGCTTTCTCGGGCGCTGCGCTTGATCGGAACGCCCTTGTCACCATATTGGGCGGCGACGGAGCGGCGGGCGGAAAAGCCCCTCGCGCCATGGGCTTTTCCTTCACCCGCCGCGACAGCGATCCGGACCGAGCGCGGAGCGATCTCGCCGCTGCAGTCGAGATCATCGCCGCGGCGGAGGAGGTCGAGAAGGCCCTGGAAGATGCAACGGAACGCCTCAAGCGGGATTTCACCGACGAGGCTTTGGAGGAGCAGCGCCGCCTGATCGCGGCGCAGCAAGGATTGAAGGACCGGCTGGCGCAGCTTGCCGGGACCCATTAAGCGGCGGAATTACATGGCGAAAAACGAACCCAGCGATGTCGAAACGGTGGACTCGGGCGATGCCCCGCTGATCGACCTCAACGACGCGTCGATCAAGAAGCTGATCGCCCGCGCCAAGAAGCGCGGCTTCGTCACCTATGACGAATTGAACGAGGCCCTGCCCCAGGACCAGATGTCGTCCGAGCAGATCGAGGACATCATGTCGGCGATCAACGACATGGGGATCAACGTCGTCGAGGCCGAGGAGCGTGGCGAGGACGACGAGGAAGAGGACAAGGAGCCCGAGCCGGCGATCGACGAGGAGGTCGATCCCTTGGACGACGGCGGCCCTCGCCCCGCCGCGGCGACCAAGAAGGAAGCCGTCGACCGCACCGACGACCCGGTGCGCATGTACCTGCGCGAGATGGGCGCGGTGGAGCTCCTCTCCCGCGAGGGCGAGATCGCCATTGCCAAGCGCATCGAGGCCGGCCGCGACACGATGATCTGGGGCCTGTGCGAAAGCCCCATCACCTTCAACGCGATCATCGACTGGTCGAACGCGCTCAATGAAGGGCGGATGCAGCTGCGCGAGATCCTCGACCTCGAGGCGATGCTGTCGAAGGGCCCGACCGCCGAGCAATTGAACGAGAGCGAGGAAGGCGGCGAAGCCGCCGAGGGCGAGATCAGCGAGAAGGTCGCTGGCCCGACCATCAAGGAAGAGGAAGAGGTCGCCGACCAGCCGGAGGCCGACGCCAACGAGGACGACGAGGACATGGTCGAGCGGCGCACCCAGCCGCAGGCCGCCGAGGACGACGACGAGGACAATACGCTTTCCCTCGCCCAGATGGAGGAGACGCTAAAGCCTAGCGCCCTCGAGAAATTCGCCGCGATCACCTCGCTCTACAAGAAGTTCTCGAAGGTCCAGGCGCACCGGATGGAAGCGCTCGCCGCCGCTGGCGAGCTCCCCGCGGCCGAGGAGAAGAAATACCATAAGCTCCGGGAGCAGCTCACCGCCGAGGTCGAGAGCGTCCAGTTCCACGGCAGCAAGATCGAATATCTGGTCGAGCAGCTCTACAGCTACAACCGGCGCCTCACCGCGCTCGGCGGGCAGATGCTGCGCCTCGCCGAGCGTCACCGCGTGCCGCGCCGCGCCTTCCTCGAATCCTACATGGGCCACGAGCTCGACGAGAACTGGCTCGCCGAAGTCGCCAAGCTCGACAAGAAATGGGCGGCGTTCGCCAACGCGGAGAAGGACACGGTTGAGCGCATCCGCACTGAGATTGCGGCCATCGCCCAGGCGACCGGCACCTCGCTCGGTGAGTTCCGCCGCATCGTCAACATGGTCCAGAAGGGCGAGCGCGAGGCGCGCATCGCCAAGAAGGAGATGGTCGAAGCCAACCTCCGTCTCGTCATCTCGATCGCCAAGAAATACACCAACCGCGGGCTGCAGTTCCTCGACCTCATCCAGGA
>DATDDW010000247.1:0-3950 GCA_036523615.1 Sphingomicrobium sp. | reverse complement strand
AAGAGGTGGATCAATTTCGGGCTCGGCCAGGTGCAGCCGTCGGAGTTTCTGAAGCCGTTTTTCGTCGTCTCGATGGCCTGGCTGCTGAGCCTCAGGGAAAGCGACAAGTCGCTGCCGGTTTATTGGATCTCGGCTGCGGTGGTGGGCGGCGTCGCTTACCTGCTGATGAAGCAGCCCGACTTCGGCTCGACCATTATCTTCTGCGCGGTGTGGCTGGCGATGCTGGCGCTTGCCGGCGTATCGATGCGCATCCTCGGCGGGCTCGCTGCAGCGGGGCTCGTCGGCGTCGTTCTCGCTTACTTCTTCTACGATGTCGCGACGCAGCGGATCGACGAATTCCTGTTCGGCACCGGCGACAATTTCCAGGTCGAGAATGCGATGCGCACGCTGACCGCCGGCGGGCTGTTCGGCATGGGTCCGGGCGGGGGGACGCGCAAGTTCGGCCTGCCCGAGCCGCACACCGATTACATCTTCTCGGTGATCGGCGAGGAGTTCGGCCTCATCGCCTGCCTCGCCATTGCCGCGGTCTATCTCGGGATCGTCGCGCGGGTGCTGATCAAGCTCCTCGATGAGGACAACAGCTTCGCCATCCTCGCCGCGGCCGGCCTGGCGATCGAGTTCGGGCTGCAGGCGCTGATCAACATGATGGTCAACGTCCAACTCGCACCCTCGAAGGGGATGACGCTTCCGTTCATCAGCTACGGCGGAAGCTCGATGCTGGCGCTGTCGATCGGCATGGGCTTGCTGCTCGCCTTCACGCGCCGGAACCCGTATCTCACGCGTTCACCCTATGTCGTGAAGTGGAGCGGGGAGCAGCTGGCTACATGAACTTTGTGTTGGCCGCTGGCGGGACCGGCGGGCACATGGTCCCGGCGCATGCGCTGGCCGCGGAGCTCAAGGGCCGCGGCCACGGCGTCATGCTCGTCACCGACGAGCGCGGCGCGCGCTTCCCGGGCCTGTTCAAACGCGTGCCGGTGCACATCCTGCCAGCCGGGCGGCTGGGCGGCGGACCAATCGCGCTCATCAAGGGCCTGATGTCGGTGGTGAAGGGCCGTTCGGAAGCCAAGGCCCTCTATCGCGAGCACCGCCCCGACGCGGTGGTCGGCTTCGGCGGCTATCCGGCGTTCCCGGCGCTGCTCGCGGCGAGCGCGATGAACATTCCGACCGTGCTCCACGAGCAGAACGCCGTGATGGGCCGCGTCAACCGGCTGCTCGCCGGCGAAGCGGCGGCGATCGGCACCGCTTACGAGCAGATGGAGCGGCTGAAGCCCAAATATCGCGACAAGACCCTGCTCGTCGGCAACCCCGTCCGGGCCGAGATCGCGAAGCTCGGCGAGCTGCCGTTTCCCCCGTTCGACGAAGTGGCGCCGCTCAAGATCCTGGTCACCGGCGGAAGCCAGGGCGCGAGCGTTCTCGGCAGCGTCGTGCCCGAGGGTCTCGCCCTGCTGCAGCCGTCGCTTCGCCACCGCCTCCAGGTGATGCAACAATGCCGCCCCGACGACATCGAGCGCGTCCGCCGCCAATATGCCGCGCTCGGCATCCCCGCCGAGCTGCTGACCTATATCGAGGACATGCCGGAGAAGCTCGCCGATGCGCATCTGGTGATCGGCCGCGCGGGGGCGTCGACGATCGCCGAGCTGACCGCCGCCGGGCGTCCCGCGATCCTGATCCCGTTCCCCTTCGCGACCGACGATCACCAGACGGCCAACGCGGCCGAGATGGTCAAATCGGGCGGCGCGCGCGCGATTCAGGAGGTCAACTTCACGCCGGAAGTGCTGGCGCGGCAGATCGAGGCGCTGGCGATGGACCCGATCGCGCTCAACAATGCGGCGGCGCGTGCCCTGTCGGTCGGGCATCCGCACGCCGCGCGCGACCTTGCCGATCTTGTCGAGCGCGTCAGCGGCGGGCTGGCGCCGTCGGCGGTCGGACCGGCGCTGACCCCGCGCCGCCGCGCCGTCGCGCCCGTTGGAGGTGTGCCGGCGTGAAAGCGTTGGGCACCGACATCGGCACGATCCATTTCGTCGGCATCGGCGGCATCGGCATGTCGGGCATCGCCGAGGTGATGCACCAGCTCGGCTACAAGGTGCAGGGTTCGGACGTCGCCGATTCCTACGTCGTCGAGAAGCTGCGCAAGCAGGGCATCCCGGTCGAGATCGGCCATAATGCCGACAACCTCGGTGACGCCGCGGTCGTCGTTTGCTCGACGGCGATCAAGGACAGCAACCCCGAAGTCGTCGCCGCGGCGGAACGGCGCCTGCCCCGCGTCAAGCGCGCCGAAATGCTCGCTGAGCTGATGCGCATGCAGAAGACGGTCGCCGTCGCCGGCACGCACGGCAAGACGACGACGACCTCGATGATCGCGGCGCTGCTCGACAGCGGCGGGATGGACCCGACGGTGATCAACGGCGGTATCATCAACCGCTACGGCTCGAACGCGCGCCTGGGCAAAAGCGAATGGTGGGTGATCGAGGCTGACGAGAGCGACGGCAGTTTCCTGCGGCTCGACGGCACCATCGCGGTGGTGACCAACATCGATCCCGAGCACCTCGAACATTACGGCAGCTTTGGCGCGGTCAAGGACGCCTTCGTCGAGTTCGTCGAGAACGTGCCCTTCTACGGCCTCGCGGTGCTGTGCGTCGATCATCCCGAAGTGCAGAACATCATCGGCCGGATCCGCGACCGGCGCATCGTCACCTACGGCTTTTCCGCTTTGGCCGACGTTCGCGCGGACAATGTCGAGCCGATCCCCGGCGGAAGCCGCTTCGACGCTCTGATCCTCGACCGCGACGGGGAACGGCGGGCGATCGAGCGGGTGACGGTGCCGATCCCCGGCCGCCACAATGTGCAGAATGCGCTGGCCGCGATCGCCGTGGCGCTCGAGCTCGGCATCAGCGACGAGGCGATCGTCGCCGGCTTCGAGAAGTTCGACGGCGTCAAGCGCCGCTTCACCCGCGTCGGCGATGCCGACGGCGCGATCGTCATCGACGATTATGCCCACCACCCGACCGAGATCCGCGCGGTCCTCGCCGCCGCTCGCGAAGGCGCCGACGGGCGCGTGATCGCGGTGATGCAGCCGCATCGCTACACCCGGCTCGAGGCGCTGATGGACGAATTCACCAACGCCTTCAACGATGCCGACGTGGTGTTCGTCGCGCCGGTCTATCCCGCCGGCGAGGAGCCGATTGACGGCGTCGACTCTGCTGCGCTGGCCGAAGGGCTGCGGGCGCACGGGCACCGCATGGTCAATCAGGTAGAGGCGCCGGAAGACCTGGCGAAGAGCCTGCGCGATCTCGCCGCCGAGGGCGACATGATCATCTGCCTCGGCGCCGGCGACATTACCAAGTGGGCGGCGGCGCTGCCGCAGGCGATTGTCGAAGCGAGGCGGAGCAAATGAGCGCGATCGCGACCATGCCCAAGGTGCGCGGCAAGCTGACCCGCGAGGCGCCGCTCGCGCCGCTGGTGTGGTTCAAGAGCGGCGGCACGGCCGAATGGCTGTTCGAGCCCAAGGACGAGCAGGACCTCACCGACTTCCTGCGCGAGCTCGACAGCGAAGTGCCGGTGATGGCGCTCGGCCTCGGCTCGAACCTGATCGTCCGCGACGGCGGCGTGCCGGGCGTCGTCGTCCGCCTCGGCAAGGCCTTCGCCAACATCGAGCGCGTGGATGAGACGACGCTCCGCTGCGGCGGGGGCGCGAGCGGGATCCTGGTCAGCTCAACCGCGCGCGATGCGGGAATTGCGGGGCTCGAGTTCCTGCGGGGCATTCCCGGCACGGTCGGTGGGTTCGTGCGGATGAACGGCGGCGCCTACGGCCGCGAGGTCAAGGACGTGCTCGTCTCGGCGCGGCTCGCGCTGCGTTCGGGCGAGGTGATCGAATGGCCGCTCGAGAAGCTCGGCTACACCTACCGCCACAGCGACGTGCCGGAAGGCGCAGTCGTCGTCGAAGCGGTGCT
>DATDDW010000246.1:0-2858 GCA_036523615.1 Sphingomicrobium sp. | reverse complement strand
CCGCCGAGGCGCGCAAGCTCGATGCGCTGGCGAAGGAGCAGGCCGCGGCTTACGCCAAGCCATCGACCCTGCGCACGCTCAAGAAAGGCGCGGCCGCCGAGGCGGAGCCGACGCTGGGCACGGGCGAGGGCGAGGACGCGGCCGAGGAAGTCGCCGCCGACACCAGGGGCAAGCCGGTGAGCGTCACCCGCCCGTCGGAGCTGCTCGACGCGGTGCTCGCCGCCGGGCGCAAGGGCCTTTCGATCCAGCGCTACAAGGGCCTTGGCGAAATGAACGCCGAGCAACTGTGGGAGACGACGCTCGATCCCGCCAACCGCTCGCTGCTGCGCGTCGAGATTGCCCAGGCGGATGTCGCCGACGAGATCTTCACGCGGCTGATGGGCGACGTGGTCGAACCGCGCCGCGAGTTCATCCAGGATAACGCTCTCAGCGTCGCCAACCTCGACGTCTAGGAACCATTCGGCTCTAGCGGCTATTGGCGATCGCGTGACCAGCGGCCCCTGCATCACGCTTGCGAGCTACAATATGCGGAAAGCGATCGGCCTCGACCGCCGCCGCGATCCGCAGCGGATCCTCGACGTGCTTCACCAGATCGACGCCGACGTCGTCGCGCTGCAGGAGGCCGACAAGCGCTTCGGCGGGCGCGGCGCGGCGGTGCCGCACGAGCTGATCGACACCCACGGCGTCTACAAGCCCGTGCATTTGGGCGTCCGCCACAAGCGCGTGTTCGACAAGGCGCGCAAGCACGCCGACCGCTTGCTCAAGCTCAACACCCGCAACATTGGCTGGCACGGCAATGCGATCCTGGTGAAGCGCCACATCGGCGTGCTCGACTGCGCCGCGCTCGACCTGCCGACGCTCGAGCCGCGCGGCGCGGTGATGGCCGAGCTCCTCGTCGGCGACCAGCCGATCCGGGTGATCGGCATGCACCTCGATCTGTCGGGGCTGTGGCGCAAGCGGCAGATGCGCGCCATCCTCGAAGCGATCGCCTGGCGGCCGCAGAAGATGCCGACGGTGCTGATGGGCGACACCAATGAATGGCGTACTGAATCGGGTTGCCTGAAGGAGCTCGATGGCCAGTTCCAGGTGGCACCGACCGGCCCCAGCTTCCACGCGCGGCATCCTGTCGCCACGCTCGACCGCATCATCGTCGACAAGCATTTGAATATCGAGGCGGCTGGAGTGCACATGAGCCCGGCGGCGCGGCGCGCGTCGGACCATTTGCCGATCTGGGCGCGGGTCAGCGCCTAGCCGGCAATTTTCCTCAGCCGCCGCCGCTGGATGGACGAACCGATCCCCATCGCCTCGCGGTATTTGACGACGGTCCGCCGCGCGACGTCGAAGCCCTTCTGTTTCAACATTCCGGCGATCGCGTCGTCGCTCAATATCTCGTCTTCGGCGTCAATCAGCTGCTTGATCGCCGCCTTGACCGCCTCGGCCGCCGCGCCTTCGCCCTCCGCCGACTGGACGCCGGAGCCGAAGAAATATTTGAGCTCGTAGAGGCCGCGGTCGCACAGCAGATACTTGTTCGAGGTGACGCGGCTGACCGTCGATTCGTGCATGCCGATCGCCTCGGCCACTTCGCGCAGCGTCAGCGGCTTTAAGGCCGAAACGCCGCGCTCGAAGAAGCCCTGCTGGCGCTTGACGATCTCCGACACGACCTTGACGATCGTGCGGGCGCGCTGGTCGAGCGCTTTGACCAGCCAGCTCGCGCTTTGCAGACATTCGCTGAGCCAGGCGCGTGACGTCTTGTCCTGCGGCCCCGACCTGAGCTCCTGATAGTAACGACGGTTGACCAGCACCCGCGGCAGCGTCGCCTGGTTCAGTTCGACCGCATAGCCGCCGCGCGTCTGGCGGACGAACACGTCGGGCGTGACGTCCTCGGCCGCCGACGCCGAGAAGCGGCAGCCGGGCTTGGGGTCATAGGCGCGAAGCTCGCGGATCATGTCGGCGAGGTCCTCGGCGTCCACTCCGCAGATCCGCTTCAGGTCCTCCATCCGGCCTTTCGACAGCAGCTCGAGGTTGTCGATCAGCCGCGCCATCGCCGGGTCGTAGCGGTCGGCCGCCTGCGCCTGCAGCGCCAGGCATTCGGCAAGCGAGCGCGCGCCCACGCCGGGCGGGTCGAGGCCCTGGACGGTCGCCAGCGCGCGCTCGACCTGTTCGAGCGGCGCGCCGCTGCTCGCCGCGATTTCGGTCAGCGGCACGGTCAGATAGCCGGTTTCGTCGAGCATCTCGGCGATGAGCCGCGCGAGCTCGCCCTCAGGGCCGGAAAGGCCGTGCAGCTGGTCGGTCAGGTGCTGGGAAAGAGAGGCCGCGGCATATTCGACGCGGTCGAAATCGAACGCTTCCTCGCCGCCGCCCGACGTCACCACGTCGGCAAAGCTGTCGGTCTCGAGCGCTTCGGATTCCCAGTCGACATCGAGCGGGCGGTCGTCGTCGGCCGTGCCGGAGATCAAATCGTCCGCGCCGGGATCGTCGGGCGCCTCGTCGCTGTCGATGTCGTCCCCGGATGACCCGCCGGCGGCCTGGTCGTCGCCCTCCTCGCTGCGCGATTCGAGCAGCGGGTTCTTGGCCAGCTCTTCGGCGACATAAGCGTCGAGCTCGAGATTGCTCAGCTGCAGCAGCTTGATCGCCTGCGTCAGCTGCGGCGTCAGGACCAGCTGCTGCGATTGGCGGAGACTTAGGGAGGGCCCGAGACCCATGACTTATAAGCTCCGCTACAAAGCGAAGCTCTCGCCGAGGTAAAGCCGCCTGACCTCCTGGTCGGCGACCAACGCTTCGGGAGTACCTGCAAACAGGACCTGGCCGTCATAGATGATGCAGGCGCGGTCGACGATATCGAGCGTCTCGCGGACGTT
>DATDDW010000245.1:0-3221 GCA_036523615.1 Sphingomicrobium sp. | reverse complement strand
GCCCTGCGTCGTCGAGGAATCGATGGGCATCAGCTTCCGCGAGCTGATCGTGCGCCACGGCCACGGTATCCGCGGCGGCAAGAACGCCGAGGATTTCAGCAACCTGCTGGCGGTCATTCCCGGCGGCTCGTCGGTCCCGCTCGTGCCGGCCGAGCAGATTCTCGACGCGCCGATGGACTTCGACGGGTTGAAGGCGCTGGGCTCGGGCCTCGGCACCGCCGCGGTGATCGTCATGGACAAGTCGACGGACATCGTCCGCGCGATCAGCCGCATCAGCTATTTCTACAAGCACGAGAGCTGCGGCCAGTGCACCCCGTGCCGCGAAGGCGCCGGCTGGATGTGGCGGATGATGGAGAAGCTTCGCGTCGGCGACGCCGAAGTTTCCGATATCGACAAGCTGATCGACGTCACCAAGCAGGTCGAGGGGCACACCATCTGCGCTTTGGGCGACGCTGCCGCCTGGCCGATCCAGGGCCTAGTGCGGCATTTCCGCCCCGAGCTCGAGCGGCGGATCGCCGAGCGCGCCGGCCGCCAGCTGCTGGAGGCGGCGGAATGATGCTGGCCGTCGTCATCGTCATCGGCGTCGTTGCGGCGCTGGTCATCATCGGCTGGCGTTCGGGCGGGCTATGGGCGTCGCGCATGGCCCGCGAGGCGCAGCGGCATAAGGAAGAGGATGAATGAGCACGACCACGATCATCGTCATCGTCGTCGTGGTGGCAATCATTGCAGCGCTTGCCGCGCGGGGTGGCGGGCCGCGGGTGACGACGATCACGCGCACGAGGCGGCGCGAGAAGGAGGGAGACGAACGATGAGGAAGTTGTTTGTCCTGTTGGCGTGTGTTGCCGGTGCCACGTTCGCGGCTCAGCCCGCGCAGGCCGATCCGGCGGCGCAATATGCCGCTTGCCTGGTCGAGATGCACCCCGAGCGGGTGCGCGCGCTGATGCAGGCGCCGAGCGCGGAAGCGGCGAACCAGCCCTATCGCTCGCTGTCCGATGACTCGCGCTGCTTCACCCGCGTGTTCGACAGCAAGCCCTATCGCGCGGAAGACGCCGCGCTTTCGCTCGACATGCTGCGCGGCCGCCTTGCCGAGCAGGCGCTGCTTGCCGAGGGCGAGCAGGTCGAGGCGCTGCAGCCGCTTCCGCTGCAGCAGAAGCGCTACCTGCGCCCGTGGTTCGCCGCGACGGGCCGTAACCCGGCGGTCGACGAGATGGGCGCGTGCATGGCCGACACCGATCCGGGCGCGATCATGGCGCTGATCCGTACGGCCCCCGGCAGCAGCTATGAGAGTGACGCCATCGGAGCGATGTCGGGCAGCCTCACGCGCTGCCTGTCGGCCGGGACGCGGCTCGACGCGAGCCGCCAGGCGCTTCGCGCGGCGCTTGCCGACGCGCTCTACCAGCGGGTCAGCAATCCCACGCTGTCGCTCGCCAAGATGCCGGAGCGGGGGCTCTAGGACTGATGCCCAAGCTCACCGTCGACGGCGTTGAAATCGAGGTCCCGCAGGGCACGACCGTGCTGCAGGCTTGCGAGCTTGCCGGCAAGGAGATCCCGCGCTTCTGCTACCATGAGCGGCTGTCGATCGCCGGCAATTGCCGGATGTGCCTGGTCGAAGTGGCGCCCGGCCCACCCAAGCCGCAGGCGAGCTGCGCTCTCCCGGCAGCGGACGGGCAGACGATCCGCACCGATACGCCGATGGTCAAGAAGGCGCGCGAAGGGGTGATGGAGTTCCTCCTCATCAACCACCCGCTCGACTGCCCGATCTGCGACCAGGGCGGCGAATGCGACCTGCAGGACCAGGCGATCGCCTATGGCCGCAGCTTCTCCCGCTACGAGGAGAACAAGCGCGCGATCGACGACAAGTACATGGGCCCGGTGATCAAGACCTCGATGACGCGCTGCATCCAGTGCACGCGCTGCATCCGCTTCAGCTCCGAGGTCGCGGGCGTCCCCGAGATCGGCATGCTGTACCGCGGCGAGGACAGTCAGATCAGCTCCTACCTCGAGCGGACCGTCACGACCGAGCTCGCCGGCAACCTCGCCGACGTCTGCCCGGTCGGAGCGCTGCTGCAAAAGCCGCAGATCTTTGAGATGCGCCCGTGGGAGCTGCGCCGGGTGCCCGGCATCGACGTGATGGACGCTGTCGGCTCCAACATCCGCCTCGACGTTCGCCAGCGCCAGGTGATGCGCATCCTGCCGCGCATCAACGAGGACGTGAACGAGGAGTGGATCAGCGACAAGACGCGCCACCACGTCGACGCGCTGGTGCGCAACCGGCTCGACCGGCCGTGGGTGCGTGAGAACGGCAAGCTCAGGGAAGCGAGCTGGCCCGAGGCGCTGCAGCTCTTCGCCGAGCGGCTGAAGAAGGCGGGGGTGAAGACGGCGGCGGTCGCGGGCGACCTGCTCGACGCCGAGACCATGTATGCCGCGAAGAAGCTGCTGCAGGGCTTGGGCTCGACCCTGATCGAGGGGAGGCAGACGGGCCTGACTTACGACACCACCAGCCTTGCCGCCGTTGCCTTCAATTCGACGATTGCGGGCATCGAAAACGCGGAGGTGGTGCTGCTCGTCGGCTCGAACGTCCGCTGGGAAGCGCCGCTGATCGCCACGCGCGTGCGCAAGGTGGCGCGCAAGGGCGGGAAGGTGTTCGCGATCGGGCCCGAAATCGACCTCGGCATGAAGGTCCAGTGGCTCGGCAACGATCTCAAGCTGCTCGGCAAGCTGCCCAGGGCGGTGACCGAGGCTCTTGCCGCCGCGGAGCGGCCTGCGGTCATCGTCGGGCCAGGAGCACTCGGCGCGGGCGCACTGGGCGCCGCGCTCGCGCTCGTCCAACCGCTGGGCCTCATCCGCGACGGCTGGAACGGCTTCAACGTGCTCCACACCTCGGCGTCGCGCATGGCTTCGTTGATCCTCGGCTATGCGCAGCCGGGCGGCCTCGCCGACATCGAGGCGGCCAAGCCCGAGCTGGCGGTTCTGCTCGGCGCCGACGAAATGCCGGCCGACCGGCTCGCCGGAGCCTACAAGGTCTATATCGGCCACCACGGCGACAATGGCGCGCGGCAGGCCGACCTGGTGCTCCCCGGCGCGGCCTATGCCGAGAAGCACGGCACCTGGGTCAACACCGAAGGCCGCGTCCAGCGCGCCGAGCGCGCCGTGTTCCCGCCGGGCGAAGCGCGCGAGGACTGGGCGATCCTGCGCGCGGTCAGCGAGCTTGCCGGCAAGAC
>DATDDW010000244.1:0-3407 GCA_036523615.1 Sphingomicrobium sp. | reverse complement strand
GAACGAGATGCGGACGTGAGCGCCGCCGCCGGGCCGATCGAGGAAGGCGATCTCACCCATATGTTCCTCGACGATCTTCTTGACGATGGCGAGCCCGAGACCAGTGCCGCGCACGCGCGTGGTCATGTACGGCTCGGTCAGGCGCTCGCGGTCTTCGGGCAGCCCGACGCCGGTGTCGAACACGTCGATCACCAGTCGTCCGTCGGCGTCGTGAAGCTTCAGCTCGACGCGGTCGCCGGCGAGGCTGTGCTCGCCGCGATTCCTGCGGCTTTCAATAGCTTCGACGCCATTCTTGACGACATTCGTTAGCGCCTGGGCGAGCTGGCGGCGGTCGCAGACCATGCGGAATTCGCCCTGCGGCGGTTCGAGCGAGAAACTGATCGCCGGATGCGCGACCTCGTGCAGGAAAAGCGCCTGGCGGGCGATCTCGTGGACATTCTCGTCGCGGAACACCGGCTTGGGCATCCGCGCAAAGTTGGAGAATTCGTCGACCATGCGGCGCAAATCGCCGACCTGGCGGACGATCGTCCCGGTCAGGCGTTCGAACGTCTCCTTGTCCGAGGGGATGTCCTGGCCGAAGCGCCGCTGCAGCCGCTCGGCGGCGAGCTGGATCGGGGTCAGCGGGTTCTTGATCTCATGGGCGATGCGCCGCGCGATGTCCGACCAGGCGGCACGGCGCTGGTCGGTCAGCTGGTCGGTGATGTCGTCGAACGTCAGCACCGATCCGTCCTGGTAGCGCACCCGCTTGACCGCCAGCGTGCGCTGGATGCCGTCAGTGGGGATCAGCACGCTCGCCTCGGACTGCTGGCCGCGCATGAACTCGTCGAGCTCGGGCGAGATTGCCGCCAGGCTCTTGCCCTCGATCGCCTCGCCTTTCTCGAGGAGGGTCTCGGCCGAGCGGTTGAGGAGGAGCACGCGGTGCGCACTGTCGACGGCGATCACGCCAGCGGTGACGCTGGAGAGCACCGCCTCGATGAACGCGCGGCGGGTCTCGAGCTGGGTGTTCGCCGTCCTCAGCTCGGTGGTTTGCTCTTCAAGCCGCCCGGTCATGCGGTTGAAGGCGGCGGCCAGGGTCTGCACCTCGTCCTCGGTGCCGGCGACGGGGACGCGCGCCGAAAAATCCCCCTCCTCGATGCGGCCGGCGGCGGTAACCAGCTCGCCGACGGGGCGGACGAGGCGGTCGGCCAGCCGCAACGCGGTCATGATCGCCAGCCCGACGATGATCAGCGCGCCGAGTAGCAGCGCGATGTTGAAGCGCAGCTGGTTGACCCGGGAGCGCTTCAGCAGCGACCGGTAGTCTTTGACGACGAGGCGGGCCTTGTTGATTTGCGCCCCGATCTCCGGATCGACCAGACGCCCGGCATAGAGATAGGTATCGTCGCCATAATTAAACCGCGTCACGATCGATATTCGGTTCGGAGCGTGCGCGTCGACGACGGCCTCGTTCGGCTTGCTCTTGAGGTCGGCAATCGCCGCGTTCAGGCGATCTTCGTCGATGATTGCCTGACCGCCGTTGGACTGTTCCGTACCCAGTCCCGCGGCAACGCCAAGTGTCTGAACCTGGCCATTTGGCGCAACATGGAGAATGGCGGCCACATTCAGCGACCTGACGTAGGTCTGGGCGGCGAGGCGAAGTTTGAAGTTCGGATCGTCGATGGGCATCGACTGCAGATCCTTGGCAAGGTCGCCCGACATGGCGATTGCCTGACTGCCGACTTGACCAAGTTCGTAGCGGTACGTGGCCGTCGCTATCTGGGTCGTGTTCTCAAACATGCTGTGCGCGCGGGGCGACGACCAGAATTCCAGACCGCTCTGGAACAGGATCGAGGCGAAGATCGCGACCAGCACCGTCGGGACGACCGCGACGACCGAGAACAAACCAACGAGACGGACATGGAGCCGGCCGCTCCCGAGCCCGCCCCGCTCCGCGCGGCGCACGGCGACCTTGCGCGAATAGAGCACCATCAGCCCGATCGCCGGCAGAAGGATGCTGATGAGCAGCAGTGCGATCATCGGCGGCGCCAGCAGCGTCCCCGACTGTGCGTCGCGGCTCAGCAGCCAGACCGTCAGCGCGATCATGCCGACCAGGAACAGCGCGAGTAGCAGCGCGACACGGTCGTAAAAACGCCCGCTCGTGCGCTCACGCTGGAGCCAGCTGTCCCGCTGACGAGTCACCGCCGATTCGGCCGTACGCGCATCCATTCTGCCAGGCGCCCTAGCACGGCCTTTTCAGCCGTTGCATCAAAAACACACCTGTGGCGCTGGCGAAGGTTTCAGGCTGCTGAACGCGCCAGCCAGGGCGCATAGAATTCCTGCAACATGCGGATCACGACGGAGGGATCGTCCTGCTGATTGACGCTGTTCCGGAGCTCGGCCGAGCCGGGCAGCCCCTTGGTGTACCAGCCGATGTGCTTGCGCGCGAGGTTCACGCCGGTGTGCGTCCCGTAGAGGACAAGCATCTCCTGATATTGCTCGAGCATCGTCGCCAGCTGCTCGTCGAGGCTCGGGTCGGGCCGGTGCCCTCCCCCACTGAGTTCGCTCATCACCTGGGTGATCAGCCACGGCCGGCCATAGGCGCCGCGGCCGATCATCACGCCGTCGGCGCCCGACTGGCGCAGCGCCTCGCGCGCATCGGCGATCGAGCAGATGTCGCCGTTGACGATCACCGGAACGGAGACCGCCTCCTTCACTCGCCGGACGAAGCTCCAGTCGGCCTCGCCCTTGTACATCTGGCAGCGAGTGCGGCCGTGGATGGTGATCATTTGGATGCCGAGGTCCTCGGCGATGCGCGCTAGCTCGGGCGCGTTGAGGCTATTGTGGTCCCAGCCCATGCGCGTCTTCAGCGTCACCGGGACCTTCACCGCCTTGACCGTGGCGTCGATGATGGCCGCGGCGCCTTTAAGGTCGCGCATCAGCGCCGACCCGGCCCAGCCGTTGACGACCTTCTTCACCGGGCAGCCCATGTTGATGTCGATGATCGCCGCGCCGCGTTGCTCGTTGAGCTTCGCCGCTTCGGCCATCACCTGCGGCTCGCACCCGGCGAGCTGCATCGCCACCGGCTCTTCGCACGGGTCCCACATCGCCTTCTGTAGCGACTGGCGCGTCTCGCGGACCATCGCCTGACTGGCGATCATCTCGCTCACCGTCATGCCGGCGCCATAGCGCTTGACCATCCGCCGGAACGGCAGGTCGGTGACGGCCGTCATCGGCGCCAGGATCACCGGCGATCCGACCTCGACCGGGCCGATCTTGATGGGCTTCAGCAGGGACATGGGACGCTGCTTCATACAGGCGGGGGCCTTGGCGGACAAGGCGAGCGGCCCTAGAGCCGCGGCCGAAATGACCGTCGCCGCACTCATTGTTGCCGCCGGCAAGGGCGAGCGCCTCGGCGGCGGCGTGCCCAAGCA
>DATDDW010000243.1:0-1826 GCA_036523615.1 Sphingomicrobium sp. | reverse complement strand
CAGCACGCGCAGCAGTCGATCGAACGGGCGCTTTCGAACATGCCCGATCCGACCTATCCCAGGCGCTAGACGCGTAGCGCCCACGCGCTAAAGCTGCCGCATCCATGTGGCAGCTGTTCCAATTCCCGCTCTGCCCTTTTTCGCGCAAGGTCCGGCTGGTGCTCGCCGAAAAGGGCATCGGCCATGAGCTGGTGCGCGAGAACCCGTGGGAGAAGCGCGACGAGTTCATCGATTTGAACCCGGCCGGCGAAACGCCGGTGATGGTCGAGCCGGACCAGGGCGTCACGCTGATCGGGTCGCAGCCGATCGTCGAATATCTGGACGAGACCGTGGACCGGATGCCGATGATCCACGGCAATGCGGCTCTCCGCGCGGAGATCCGGCGGATGACCGAATGGTTCGACATCAAGCTCTATCGCGAGGCGGTCGAGCCGCTGATGAACGAGCGGATGCGCAAGCGCCTGGTCAGCCGCGAATCGCCCGATACGCGGGTGCTGCGCGAAGCGATGCGCATCGCGTCGGAGCACCTGGATTATGTCGATTACTTGCTCGACCACCGCCGCTGGCTGGCCGGTCCGGGCTTGAGCCTCGCCGACTTCACCGCCGCCGCGCATTTGAGCGTTATCGATTATCTCGGCGCGCTCGACTGGCGCGGGCACAAGCAGACCAAGGACTGGTACGCGGTGATGAAGTCGCGGCCCTGCTTCCGCCCGCTGCTCGGCGAGCGGATGGAGGTGATCGTCCCTCCCGGCCACTACGACAAGGTCGACTTTTAGGCGGCGATCAGCGCGCCCCTCAGCACCTTCTCCTCGAGCGTCTGCCCGGCGCCGAGCGCGACGCAGCTCATCGGATCATCGGCGACGATCACCGGCAGCCCGGTGCAGTCCTGGAGCACGGTGTCGAAGCCGCGCAGCAGCGAACCGCCGCCGGTCATGGTGATGCCCTGGTCGATCACGTCGGCGGCGATTTCGGGCTGCGTATGCTCGAGCGCGGTGCGCACCACCTCGACGATCTGGTTGACCGGTTCGCTCAAGGCGTCCGCGACCTGCGCCTGGTTGAGCTCGATCTCGCGCGGCATGCCGCGGCCGACGTCGCGGCCGCGGACGCTGGCGGTCAGCCCGACGCCGTCGCCCGGGCGCACCGCCGAGCCGATCTCGAGCTTCACCCGCTCGGCCGTCGCTTCGCCGATCAGCAGATTATAGTTGCGCCGCACATACGAGCTGATCGCCTCGTCCATCCGGTCGCCGCCGACCCGCGCCGAGCGGCTGAAGGCGAGACCCTGGAGCGAGATCACGCCGACCTCGGTCGTGCCGCCGCCGACGTCGACGACCATCGATCCGATCGGCTCGGCGACGGGCAGCCCGGCGCCGATCGCGGCGGCCATCGGCTCTTCGATCAGCGACACGCGGTCGGCGCCGGCATTGCTCACCGCGTCGCGGATCGCCCGCCGCTCGACCGACGTCGCGCCCGAGGGGATGCAGATCACCACCTCCGGCCCGCGCGAGAAGCGGCTGGGGCCCCCGTGCGCCTTGCGGATGAAATGCTTGATCATTTCCTCGGCGACCTCGAGGTCGGCGATCACTCCTGCGCGAAGCGGGCGAATCGTCTTCAGATTCTCGGGCGTCTTGCCCATCATCAACTTGGCGTCGTCACCGACCGCGCGGACTTTGCGCACGCCGTTGATCAGCTCCATCGCGACGACCGACGGCTCGCTGGCGACGATGCCGACGCCGCTCACATAGACGACCGTATTCGCGGTCCCAAGATCGATGGCGATGCCGCGCGACGAGAAACTGAACGGTGAACGCATGGAGACCCCCCGGCCA
>DATDDW010000242.1:0-7931 GCA_036523615.1 Sphingomicrobium sp. | reverse complement strand
CCGGACTGCGCGCAAGCAGCGCTCCGGGGACCTCGGACGCGCGCTCCGCTCAGTGTATGACGACACGTTGCGCGAGCCCGTGCCCGACGATTTTCTCAACCTCATCGGCAAGCTCAACTAGGTTTCCGCAACCGCGGGGCTGGCGATGACGCTGGCCGAGCGGTTCGAACGGCTCTCGACGGCGGCCAAGCTGCTGTTGATCCTGACCGCGGTCCTGCTCCCCATCGGAATCCTTCTGACCTGGGTCGGGGAAAGCGGCATCCGCCAGGCGAATGCGGCGCTTAAGGGTCGGCAAGAGGATCAGTCGCAGAATACGGCGCTGGCGATCGAAAGCCTGATCGGCCGCAATGCGCTTGCGCTCAGGATCGCGGCGAGCGGCGCCCTCGCCGGCGGCCCCGCGGGCGCTTGCGATCGCGCGCGTCAGTCGCTCGCGATCGCGCCCGCTGTCGCCCAGAACTTCGAGCTCGAAACGGCGGACGGCAAGCCGGTCTGCGCGACCGGCCAGATCGGCGACACCGGGGGGCTGCCCCTCGCCGGCCCAGGCGACGTCCTCACCGGAATCGCCGACTCCGCCGGAATTGCGGTGCGTGCCGGAGTCAACGGGGGGATGGCGACAGCGATCATCCCCATCGAGGAGTTGAAGGCCACTGCGGCGCAGTCCCGGGCCGGCCTGCGCTCGCTCGCCGTCCACGACCAGGCGCACGCGCTCAGGATCGTCGATCCGCCCGAGGGCGACGACGCGAAAGTCCGTTACAGCGAATGGCCGATCGGTCACGGCGGCATCAGCGTCCGCGTGGGCACGTCCCAGCAGCGGATCCGCCCTCTCGACCGGCTGCTCCTCCTTCTCCCGGTGTTCATGTGGGTGGCGGCGGCGCTGATCACCTGGCTTCTGGTCAGCCGCCTTTTGATCCGGCCGCTCAAGCGGCTCGAGCACGCCGTGCTCGAATATCACCCCGGCGAGGACAGTCTGGACCTGCCGCATAACCTCGGACCCGCGCAGGAGATTCAGGAGCTGCGCGATGCGTTCGCCCGCGTCGTCGGGCGGGTTCAGGAATCCGAGGACGAGATGACCGGCGCACTCGAGGGCCAGCGGCGGCTGGTGCGCGAGGTGCACCATCGCGTGAAGAACAACCTCCAGGTCATCGCTTCGCTGCTCAACATCCACGGGCGCGGCGCCGAGACCAACGAAGCGAGGGCCGCCTACGGCAGCATCAGCCGCCGCGTCGGTGCCTTGTCGATCGTCCACCGCAACCATTTCGCCGAGATGGAGGAGAGCCGCGGCATCTCTTTGAGGCCGCTGATCGCCGAGCTTGCGGCCGAGCTGCGCGCTGGCGCGCCGGAGCCCGCGCGCGGGCTGATGATCGATCTCGATTTGGAGACCGTCTACACGACGCAGGACGTCGCCGTCGCCGTCGCCTTCCTCATCACCGAGGTGGTCGAATTCTCGATGCTCTCGGCGCCGCAGGAGCGGGTCGAGATCACGCTCGAGCGAACGAGCGAGCTCACCGCCCGGCTCGCGCTGTCGACCCGGGTTCTCAACCCGGACGAGCAGGAGCTTCCCGAAAAAGTCCAGTTCGAGCGGATCCTTGCCGGCCTGGCCAAGCAGCTGCGGTCACCACTCGACCGGAAGTTCGGCCGCTACAGCGTTGATTTGCCTGCGTTTCCGCCGCTGTAGTCGCGTTCAGCACATCGTTACGGCAGTGGGCAAAAAACTTTTTGCACTGCGGAACCGATTTTGAACGCGCCGCGTTGTGCAGTTCGGATAGTGACCTTTTGCCCCCCCGCTCTCGCTATCCGCTTAAATGGGCCCGGAACCGCCAACCCTCCCCCCCCCCGGTGGCGCTTCCGGGCCCTCTTCTGTCTGGAGCACAGCAACTTCCGCCGGTGAGCGAGCCGCCTTGCGCGCCGCCTGCCAGTGCGTGATCCGGATCATGATCATCGCCAGCTCGTAGAGGCCGTAGAGCGGCACCAGCAGCAGCATCATCGACACCGCGTCCGGCGGGGTAAGCACGCCGGCGACGACCGCGGCGCCGACGATCGCATAGCGCCGCGAGCGGGCGAGCTGCTCGCGAGTGACGATCCCGGCACGCTCGAGGATCATCAGCAGGATCGGCAGCAGGAAGGCGGCGCCGAAGCCGAACAAGAAGTGGGTGACGAAGTTCAGGTAATTGCCGACGCCGGGCAGCGCCTCCTGCTGGATCCCGCCGATATTGCCTTGGTAGCTCAGCAGGAAATGCAGCGCCCAAGGCATTGCCAGGAAATAAGCGAAGCAGGCGCCCGCAGCGAAGAAGACCGGCGTCAGCAGCAGGAACGGCAGGAACGCGCTCTTCTCCTTCGCGTAGAGCCCCGGCGCGACGAAACGCCACAACTGCGTCGCGACGACGGGAAAGCTCAGCATGATCGCCGCGAACAGCGCGACCTTCACCTGGGTGAAGAAGGCTTCGAAGACGTCGGTGTAGATCAGCTTCCCCTGCCCGGCCTTGAGCAGCGGCTGCACCAGCACTGCGAAAATGTCCTTGGCGAAATAGAAGCTGACGAAAAAGAACAGGACCAGCGTCGCCAGGCACAACAGGAGCCGCCGCCTGAGCTCGATCAGATGCTCGAGCAGCGGCTGCTTGGTTTCATCGATGTCTTTCACGGCAGCGGCCGCTTTTCGGGCGGAAGCTCGTCTTCGGGCTGCTTCTCGTCGAACGGCAGGCCGGGCTCCGCGGCTTGCGGCGGAGTATCGTCGGGCCGGCCAGGCTCGGGATAATGAGCATCGGGCGGATGCAGCTGCATGATCCGCTCATTCTCCTCGCGCCACTTCTTCTCCATTTCCTCGAGTTCGGCTTCGCGGACCATATTCTCGATGCCCGAGGTGAAGTGCCGCGCCATCCCGCGCACCCGGCCGACCCAATAGCCGACCGTGCGCATCACCTTCGGCAGATCCTTGGGACCGATGAACACCAGCGCCAGGATGGCGACGATCGCGAGCTCGGCGGAATCGAAGCCGAACACTGGCGGCCTCTCTAATGACTAGCGGGTTTCGTCGTCCCGCGGCGGGGATTCGGCAGGGTCGCGGCGCGGAGTGACGTCGATCGGCTCGTTCGGCCGGACCTCGTCGCGGGGCAGCTGGCGCGGCTCGCCGCGGCGCTGCTCGTCATAGCGGCGCATCTTGTCCTCATCCTCGTCGGCCATGCCCGCCTTGAAGCTTTTGATGCCCTTGGCGACGTCGCCCATCATCGAGCTGAAGCGGTTGCCGCCGAACAACAGCAGCAGGATGATCGCGAGGATCAGGATATGCCAAATGCTCAAACCGCCCATGACCAAGCTCCTTTGAGAGGGCTATCTAGTCCCCCTCGTCCTCGCTTTCCAGTTGAAGCTGGAACACCGCCTCATCGAGCGGGTCGAGAAGCCCCGCCGCCTTGAGGTCGTCGATGCCCGGAAGGTCGCGGCGCGAGCCAAGGCCGAAGTGCGTCAAAAACTCCTGCGTCGTCGCATAGAGCAGCGGCCGGCCCGGTCCCTCGCGCCGCCCGGCTGGACGCACCCAGCCCGCGTCCATCAGCACGTCGAGCGTCCCCTTGGAGATCTGCACGCCGCGGATCGCCTCGATCTCGGCGCGGCTCACCGGCTCGTGGTAGGCGATGATCGCCAGCGTCTCGGTCGCCGCGCGCGACAGCCGCCGCGGCTCCTCGCGGGTACGGCGCAGCAGGTGAGCAAGATCCGGCGCCGTCTGGAAGTGCCAGCGGCCGCCGCGCTCGACGAGCTCGATGCCGCGGCCCTCGTAATGGGCGGCGAGCTGGCCCAGCGCGATTTCGATCTCGCCCTCGCCGACATACTCGGCGATCTCCTCGATCTTCAGCGGCTCGGCAGACGCGAACAACGTCGCTTCGACGGCACGCGCGAGCTCGTCCATCACGCAGCCCTGAGGCTAATCGGCGCGAAGGCTTCTTCCTGCACAAATTCGAGCCGGCCGAGGCGCGCCAGCTCGAGCATGGCGAGGAAGCTCGATGCCAGGGCCGAGCGGCGGAACTGTGGGTCCTGGGTCTGCGGCAGGAAGGATTCGAGAAAGGTCCAGTCGAGCACTGCGCCGATCATCCGTCCGAGCCGGTCTAGCGCCTCTTCGAGCGTCAGCACGGCGCGCGCGTGCACCACGTGCATTGCCGGCGCAGTGCGCGCCCGCACGGCGCCATAAGCGGCGAACAGGTCGAAATCACGCACCTGCCATGCGGCCTTGCGCACCAGGCGCAGCCCTTCGGGGGCGCCGCGCACGAACACGTCTCGGCCGACACGGTCGCGGCCGAGGAGGCGCGCCCCGGCCTCGCGCATCGCGTCGAGTTGCTGCAGCCGCATCTGCAGCCTCAGCGCAATTTCCTCCGGGCTCGGGTCCGCTCCCGGGTCCTTGGGCAGGAGCAGGCAGGACTTGAGGTAGGCCAGCCACGCCGCCATCACCAGGTAATCGGCGGCAATCTCGAGCTTCAGCGCCCGCGCATCGGCGAGATAGGCAAGATATTGCTCGACCAGCTGCAGGATGGAGATTTGCGCGAGGTCGACCTTCTGCGCGCGGGCGAGGTTGAGCAGCAGGTCGAGCGGCCCTTCCCAGCCGTCGAGGGTCAGCGTCAGCTCATCCGACTGACGGATCGGCCGTTCCTCGAAATCCTCCTCCACGAGGCAAAGATTAGCCCCAAGGCGGGTCCGTGCGAAGACGCGGACCTAGTCACTTGTGGATAAGTCAGCGGGTGCGGCGAGCCGGGGCCGGTGCGCCGACAGCGGCAACCGTCTCGTTGACAAAATTCTGCACGTCCAAGCGCATCTGGTGGAGCGCATCGGGGTTCAGATAGACCATGTGGCCCGACGGATAATAACGGAACTCGAGGTTCCGCTGCTGCGCCGGCTCGAGCATCATGTGGTTGAGGTCGTACTCGGTGCCGAAGAACGGCGTCGCCATGTCGTACCAGCCGTTCAGCGACAGGACCTTCAAATACGGGTTCTCGCGCATCGCGGCGGCAAGGTCGAGCGCGGTGTCGGGGCTGTTCAGAGTGAAGCGGACGCCCGGCGCCTTGTGCTGCCAGTCCCACTTGAAACCGTCCCCCTCGTCGGCGCTCAGCCGGTAGGGCATGTTGGTCTCATAGCTGAGATCGCGCGCCATGTAGCTCTGCATCGTGCCGACGAAGCCGCCGCTGATCGCCGCGTCGGACGCGTCGAAGTCCGGCGCGTCGCCCGAGGCATTGGGATCGACGCCGGTGTAGCGCGAGTCGTAGCGCCCGACCGTCAGCCGCTCATTGCGCAGCAGCTCCTTGCGGAATTGCGACAGGTCGACGCGCAGGTTCGCGTTCTCGATGAACTGCGGTGAAAGGCCGGTCAGCGCGCTCATCTGCTGAGCGATCGAATCCTCTTCCTCCTTGCTGATCTTCTGGCCCTTCTCGAGCGCGGAAGCATAGGGACCTTCGGCGAAGGCGCGGCCCTCGGCGGCGGCCTCTTCGACCGTCGCCGGTGGGTTGGCCATCTTGTGATGGTACCAGGCCGTCGCGGCGTAGCTCGGCAGGTAATTGAGGTAGTCGCGATCGAGCCCCGGCTGGCGGCGACCGTAATTCATGATCGACGACAACAGGATGACGCCGTTCAGCGCCATGCCGCGGTCCTGCAGCTGATAGGCGAGCGCGCCCGAGCGCGTCGTGCCGTAGCTCTCCCCGAAGAGGAACTTGGGGCTGTCCCACCGGCCGGTCTTCGTCACGTAGCGGATGATCGCCTTGGCGAAGGCGTCGGCGTCCTGGTCCACCCCGTAGAAATCCGCCGGCTTGGCATCGCCGAGCGGGCGCGAATAGCCGGTGCCCGGCGCATCGATGAAGACCAGGTCGGTCGTGCCGAGCAACGTGTCCGCGTTGGCCGTGAAATTGAACGGCGCCGGGCGAATGTACTCGGTATTCTGGGTCTGGATGCGCATCGGCCCGAACGAGCCCATGCGCAGCCAAAGCGAGGCCGAGCCGGGGCCACCGTTGTAGAAGAACATGACCGGCCGGTGCCCGCCGGGAACGCCGTCGAGCGTGTCGGCGGTGTAGAAGATGCTGGCCTTGGGCTTGCCCTCGGCGTCGCGGATCGTGAGCGTGCCGGCGGTCGTCGTATATTTGAGCGTCCGTCCGCCAACGGCGATGCTGTGATGGGTAGCAACGGTGCGCTCGTCGACCGGTGCGTCGGCCCACGCCTTGGATGCCTGTTCGGCCAGCGCCTCGCTGTGCAGGCTTTCGACGCTCTTGCCTTTGTCCTTGTCGGGAGAGGACTGGGCGAAGGCGGGAGAAACGGCGAGAGCCGCGGCGGCGCAGAAAAGCGGGATCAGGCGCATTGGGCTGAGATTCTCTTGGCTGAGGGGGGATGGACTTAGGCACCCCTGCCAAAAGTTAGTTTCCCTCGACAACCCTGTGCATCGACGAACCGGCGGCTGGCCTCTGCGAATGCCGGAACAACAATTCAGGCGAGCGCCAGGAGGCTGTCTCGCTTCTCAATTTCCTCCGCAAAATCAAGACCATCGGGTTCGATCATCGTGCTTGCCATGGCCCGGGCGAGCCGCGCCTCGCCTTCCGCGCTCATCGCGGGAACCGCGTTGGCGACGGCGACCATCTCGTCCATCTTGCCCGAGCAATGCAGCGCGACGTCGCAGCCGGCGGCGATCACGCCCGCAGCCCGCGTGCCGAAATCGCCCTTCAAGGCCTCCATCCCGAGGTCGTCGCTCATGAGCCAGCCATCGAAGCCGATCCGCTCGCGAATGATGTCCCTGATCACGATCGGCGAGAGGCTCGCCGGCCGCTCCGGATCCCAGGCGGTGTAAACCACGTGCGCGGTCATCCCCATCGGCGCCCACGCCAGCCGCTCGAACGGCTCGAGGTCACTCTCGAGCTCCTCCGCCGAGGCGGGGACGAGCGGCAGCTCCCTGTGGCTGTCGACCAGCGCGCGGCCGTGGCCGGGGATATGCTTGATGATCCCGACCACGCCGGCCGAGCTCATCCCGTCGAGGACCGCGCGCCCGAGCGCCGCCACCTGCATCGGCTCATCGCCAAGCGCCCGGTCACCAATGATGTCGGTCGCGCCGGGCTGCCGAACGTCGAGCAGCGGCAAAGCGTTCACGTTCACGCCGGCCGAGCGCAGCATCAGCGCGATCGCTCGCGCATTGGCTCGCGCTGCCTCAATCGCGGACGACGGTGCGGCGAGATAGAGCTGCGCGAACCGCTCGGCGGCCGGGAATGCCGGCCATTCGGGCGGCCGCATTCGCGCGACTCGCCCGCCCTCCTGATCGATGAGGATCGGAAGATCAGCGCGGCCGCTGAGCTCGCGCAGCGAGTCGGTCAGCCGCAACAGCTGTTCGCGGTCCTGGCAGTTGCGCCTGAACAGGATGAACCCGGCTGGATCGGCCTCGCGGAAGAACGAGCGTTCGTCGCTGCTAAGCTCGAAGCCTTCGGGTCCGTAGATCGCCGCCTGCACTAGGACCCCCTCATTGCGCGACGAAGCAATTCTCGCCGGCTGCCTTGAGCGTCGCGCAGGCCTGCTTGGCGTCGCCTGGCGAGGCGGCGCCGGCGCGAAGCCTGATCCCGCCGGGGAATGGCACGACCATCTTGGTCATCGCGGCGATGCTCGGGAAGCGGGCCGACAGCGCCGTCCAGGCACGCTCAGCCTGGGCGCGGTTGGCGAAGGCGCCCAATTGAATCACGCTGCCGGTGCCGCCGGTCGGCTTGGCTTCGGGTGCCGCCTGCGGAGCAGCGGCGGCCGGTGGAGGCGGCGCGGCGGCCGCAGGCTTGGCCGGCTCCGTCTGTGCCGGCGGAGCCGCGGGCACTTGCGGCAGCTTGCTCGTGTCGAGCTTGGAGTCCTTGTCCTCGCCGGCGCTGGTCTCGAACGCGGTCTCGCTTTCACCGCTGATGTCGAGCCCGCCGGGATTAGGCGGCTTGACCTTGTACGGCCCCGCC
>DATDDW010000241.1:0-8682 GCA_036523615.1 Sphingomicrobium sp. | reverse complement strand
TCGCTCACCAGATTGTGGGCGCGGTAATACAGGCCGGCCGTCAACCGCTTGGCCCAGCCATCGCTGGCGCGGCAACGGCGCACGCCGAAGACCATTTCGTAGCCTTCGCGCCACCGGGCGACCATCTCGGGCAGGACCTCGGGCGGGTCCTGCATGTCGACGTCCATCGGGATCACCGCCGAGCCGCGCGCATGGTCGAGGCCGGCCGAGAGTGCCGCCTCCTTGCCGAAGTTGCGCGACAGCGAGAGCGCCCGAACCCGCGGCTCATGCATATTGGCGGCAACGATCGCAGGGAGCGTCGCGTCGCTGCTCCCGTCGTCGACGAACAGGATTTCCCAGCTTCCGTCGGCGGCAATGCCATCGAGAATGGCCGAGACGCGGGCGACGAACGGCGTAATCGCCTCTTCCTCGTTCTTCACCGGAACGACGACCGAGAGCAAAGGCGCGACCACGCCGCGCTTGACCAGCTCGGGGCCGAGATCGCGCAGCAGCCGCGGAGCGGCAGCGGCTTTATGAGTGCGGCGCGGCTGACTGGTCACTTCGCTTTCCTCTCGCCTTCCTCTTCGAGCGAAAAGCTAAAGGGGAATGGTTTACGAGACCTTTACTTCTGCTCGGCCAGTGTAACGGCGAGCAAGAGGGGATCTGGATGGAACGCGTCGTCTTCGACCGCATGGCCGAGCTGGACCAGGACCATTGGTGGTTCCTCGCCCGTCGGCGAATTCTCGACGCGGTGATCCGGCGCATCGTCAGGCCGGGCAAAGACGCACGTGTGCTCGAGGTCGGCTGCGGCACCGGGCACAACCTTGCGATGCTCGCCCGCTACGGCAAGCTCGAAGCGTGCGAGCTCGACAAGTGCGCCCGCGCGCTCGCCAGCAAGCGGCTGGGCCGCCAGGTGCGCATCGCGCGGCTGCCCGACCTCACGATGTTCCAGCGCAACGGCTATGATCTCATCGCCCTGCTCGACGTGCTCGAGCATGTGCCCGACGATCTCGCCTCTCTGCGCGCGATCCACATGCGGCTAAAGCCCGGAGGCGCGCTGCTCCTCACCGTCCCGGCGCACAAGTGGATGTGGAGCGCCCATGACAAGGCGCATCACCACTATCGCCGCTACACCAAGAAGGAGCTCAAGGAGCTGTTCCTGAGGAGCGGCCTCGAAGTGCAGCTCCTCTCCTATTTCAACACCTTGTTGTTCCCGCCGATCGCGCTCGCCCGCATTATGGGCAAGATCACCGGCAAGGATTCGGCCGACGACCGGCTGCCGGGCGAGTGGATCAATGCCGTGCTCAACCGCATCTTCGGCTTCGAGGCCGCACTGATCGGCCGACTGCCGATGCCGTTCGGCGTCAGCCTCATCGCGGTGGTCCGCCGACCCGCCTGACGCGGGGACTGGCATCGGCGACGGGGCTTGGCTAGCGCGGCGGGCGTGACCGCGCTCGACCTCTTCGTCTTCCTCCTGCTGATCGGCGGCGGCGCGATCGGGTTCGTGCGCGGCTTCATCCACGAGGTGATCTCGCTGTTCGCGTGGGTCGTCGCCATCGCGATGCTCAAGCTGTTCCATTCGCAGCTGTGGACGGGGATGGAAAACGTCTTCCACACCAGCCCGGCGGCGGGCGCAGTGCTCGCCTTCGCGATCCTGTTCGTGCCGAGCTTCGTCCTGGTGAAGCTGCTCGCCCGCTCGCTCGGCGGCCGCACACGGCGCTCGCCCGTGCTCGGGCCGTTCGACCGGGTACTCGGCGGCGGCTTCGGTCTCTTGAAGGGGCTGCTCGGCGCGACTTTGTTCTTCCTGCTCGCCAACCTCGCCACCGACATGGTCTACGGCCCGCAGGCCGACCGGCCGGGCTGGATGACACGCTCGCGCACCTATCCTTTGCTCAACGCCAGCGGCCGAGCGATCGTCGACTGGGTCGAAGCGCGGCGGCTGCACGTCAATAAGGTCGGCGAGCAATGATCCGCCTGCACGACACCATGACGCGGAAGAAGCGCGAGTTCGAGCCCGCGGATCCCAAGCGCATCACCATGTATGTGTGCGGCCCCACGGTCTATGGCCGGGCGCACATCGGCAATGCGCGGCCGGCGGTGGTGTTCGACACGTTGGCGCGCCTCATCCGCCATGAGTTCGGCGAGGAGAGCCTGATCTATGCGCGCAACGTCACGGACGTCGACGACAAGATCATCGCCGCAGCGGAAGCGGAGGGCGTCGAGCCGCAGGTGATCACCGAACGCTATGAGCGCTTCTACCTCGACGACATGGGCGCGCTCGGCGTCGCTCCGCCGGACATCGCGCCGCATGCGACGCTGGAGATCGGCCCGATGGTCGCGATGATCTCGGCACTGATCGAGCGCGGCAATGCGTACGAGGCCGAGGGTCACGTGCTCTTCTCGGTGCCGAGCGACCCCGACTACGGAATCCTCAGCAAGCGCGACCGCGAGGCGATGATCGCCGGCGCCCGCGTCGAGGTCGCGCCCTATAAGCGCGACCCGGCCGATTTCGTGCTGTGGAAGCCGAGCCACGAAGACGTGATCGGCTGGGACTCGCCGTGGGGCCGCGGCCGCCCCGGCTGGCACACCGAATGCTCGGCGATGATCGAGCGGCACCTCGGCGAGACGATCGACATCCACGGCGGCGGGCTCGACCTCATTTTCCCGCACCACGAAAATGAGATCGCGCAGAGCCGCTGCGCGCACGGCGGAGTGCCGCTGGCGCGCTTCTGGGTGCACAACGGCTTCGTCGACATGGGCGCCGAGAAGATGTCGAAGTCGCTCGGGAACATCGTCACGCCGGCCGAACTGCTAGCGCAGCGGCACAGAGGCGAAACACTTCGGCTGGCGCTGCTCTCAGCGCATTATCGGCAGCCGCTGCCGTGGACGCAGGCGCTCGTCGAGCAGTCGAAGACCATCCTCGATCGCCTCTATCGTGCCGCGGGCGACGCGGAAGCGGGGGAGATCGACAATGAGGTCGTTGAAGCGCTCTCGGACGATCTCAACACCCCCGCCGCGCTAAGTCGCCTGCAGGCGATCGATGACCCAGCGATTTTGAAGGCGAGTGCGAAGCTGCTCGGCGTGCTGCAGAGCTCGGCTGAACAATGGTTCCGCGGCGGCGCGGACGAAGGCGCGATCGAGCAGCGCATTGCCGAGCGCACCGAGGCGAAGAAGAACCGCGATTTCGCGGCCGCCGACCGCATTCGCGACGAATTGAAGGCCGAGGGCATAATCTTGGAGGATGGGCCGGGCGGCACTACTTGGCGCCGGGAATGAACGCGCCGCTCTACACGACCGAAATCCTGCGCCTGGCCGCATCGCTAAAGGAACCGCGCGAACTCAACTCCGGCGCTCGCCGCGCCGAGCTTCGCTCGCCCACCTGCGGCAGCCGCATCTGCACCAGCGTCGAGCTCGACGAAGAGCGACGCGTTCGCTGCGTCTCGCAACAGGTGCACGCCTGCGCCTTCGGCCAGGCATCGGCGGCAATCCTCGAGCAGCATGCGATCGGCCGTTCGCACGACGAGGTCAGTGGCGCGTTGGTTCACCTGAGCCGTTGGCTGGCGGGCGATCAGGAGGATGCCGGCGACTGGCCGGGGATTGCCGCGCTGGCGCCCGCGCGGACGCGGAAGTCGCGCCACGGCGCGATCCTGCTCCCCTTCCGAACGCTTCTCGCTGCGATCGAGTCGGCCGAGTGACGACCCCCGCCGAGACCGCGCAGGCCGCGACAGCGATCCTCGAAAGCGGCGCGATCATGCTCGGCGCCGCCCTGGTGTTCGTCACCCTGTTCCGCCGGCTGAAGCTCGGTGCAACGCTGGGCTACATCGTTGCCGGCGCGCTCATCGGGCCGCAGGTGATGCGGCTGATCCGCGATCCGCAGCAGCTGACCAGCGTCGCCGACATCGGCATCGCGCTGCTGCTGTTCATCGTGGGGCTCGAGCTCCAGCCGAGCCGGTTGTGGCGGCTGCGCAAGGACATTTTCGGCCTCGGGCTCGCCCAGGTCGTACTGTGCGGCCTCGCCATCAGCCTGCTGCTCTATCTCACGCTCGGCATCTCGCCCGAAGCCGCGCTCGCTGTCGGACTTCCGCTCGGCCTGTCGTCGACCGCGCAGGTGCTGCCGATGCTGCGCTCGGACAATGAGCTTAACACGCCGCAGGGCGAACGAGCCTTCTCGATCCTGCTGTTTCAGGACCTCGCCATCGTGCCGATGATCACGATCATCGCGGCGATGGCTCGAACGCCGCCCGACCCCACCGCGCCGGCCGGGTGGACGCTGGCGCTTTACACCATCCTCGCCGTCATCGGCCTCGTGCTCGTCGGGAGGCTGGTGCTCAATCCCCTGTTCCGGCTGATTGGGCGCCTGGGCGAACGCGAGCTGTTCGTCGTCGCCGGCCTGTTCACCGTCGTCGGCGCCGCGGCGGTGATGCACACGCTCCACCTCTCCGTGGCGCTCGGCGCCTTCGTGGCGGGCGTGGTGCTTGCCGAATCGCCCTACCGGCACGAGCTCGAGAGCGACGTCGAGCCGTTCCGCTCGATCCTCTTGGGGCTATTCTTCCTCTCGGTCGGCATGCTGCTCGACCTACGGCTGATCGCATCGCAGCCGCTGCTGGTGATCGGCATTGCTGCGGGGGTGATCGTCACCAAGGCAATCCTGATCAGCGCCCTGTCGCGGGTGTTCGGCTGCAAGTGGAAGCTCAGCGTCCGCCTCGGCCTACTCTTGAGCCAGGCCGGCGAATTCGGGTTCGTGCTCTTCGGCCAGGCGACGGCGGCCGCACTGATCTCGCCTGAAGCCGCGTCGCTGTTCAGCGCCGTGGTCACCCTGTCGATGGCGACCACGCCGTTCCTGATGCGGTTCATCGATTTCCTCGAACGGCGCGAGGAGCGAGGCGGCGAGGGCCTCGATGGCCCCGAGCTCTCACCCGAGACGAGCGCGATCGTCGTCGGCTACGGCCGCTTCGGCCAGACGGTGGCACAAATGCTCCAGGCCAAGCGCATCGGCGTCACGATCATCGACAAGAAGCCCGCGCAGATCGAGCTTTCCGGCGAATTCGGCACCAAAGTCTATTACGGTGACGGCGTGCGTCTCGACCTCCTGCGCACGGCGGGAGCCGAGACGGCCAAGGTCATCGCCTTCTGCAACGACAACGAAGGCGGAGAGCTATCGCGCAGCGCGGTTCAGGCAGTCCTCGACGCCTTTCCCCAAGCCTCGGTCATGGTCCGCGCCTTCGATCGCCGGCACCTGATCGAGCTTCGCGGCCTCGACCTGGTGCTGGCCGAGCGCGAGCTGTTCGAAAGCGCAGTGGTGATGGGCAGAGCGGCGCTGAAGGCGAGCGGAATCGCCCAGCGCGAGATCGAGCGGGTCGAGCGCGAATACCGGATGCGCGATTGCGAGCGGCTCGAGCTTCAGCGCGAAACCGGCGACGTCAGGGCCGGATGGGAGACCTCATTCGGGCAGGATCGCCCGTTGCCCGACGACGAAGCGGCCCCAGCCTAGCTCGCGGTGCCGAGATAGGCCTCGAGCTTGCGAATGATCGAATCGACCACTTCCTTATGCGCGCCGTCGCCGCTTTTCACATGGATGTGCGCTTCTTCGTACGACTGCCGGCGTTCGGCGGCGAGACGCTCGAGCGTCGCCTTCGGGTCGCCGTTGCGCAGCTGGGCGCGCGTGTCGCGCCGCGAAGTCCGCTCGGCAAGGATGTCCACGGGAGCGTCGAGCCACACCGTGATCGCCCGCTCGTTGAGCAGCTCACGGGTACGCGGGTCGACATAGGCGCCCCCGCCGGTGGCGATCACTCTGACGTCGCCTTCAATCAGCCGCGCGACCAGGCGCCGTTCGCCGTCGCGGAAGTCGCTCTCGCCGAAGCGTTCGAACACCTCGGCCGCCGAAAAGCCCGAGGCGTCCTCGATCTCTGCATCGCTGTCGACGAAGGGCAAGCCGAGACGCTTGGCCAGGCGGCGCCCGACCGTCGACTTTCCAACCCCCATCAGCCCGACCAGAACGATGGGCCGGTCGAGGCGCTTCCCAAGTTCGATCACTTTAAGGGGCTATACAGCGGCTTTGTCGGTCGGCAAAAGCGCGCTCGTCATGTCTCGCCTCGTTGTACTCATCCTCGTCGTAGTAGTCGTAGGCGGCGGCCTCTTTTTCCTCTCGACGCTGCCCAAGCAGCAGCCGACGCACAGCATCGAGGTTCCCGTCTCTCAACCGGGCAATGCGCACTAAGCTCTTAGCAGCTGCAGCGGCCACGCTGGCGCTGGCTCTTCCGGCCATCGCGCAGCAGATCAGCCAGGCGCAGCCGATCCCGATTCCGGCCAACCAATATCCCAACAACACGATCGGGCCGACGCTCGGCCAACCCTCGACTGCTCCGTCGACCAGCACAGGCGAGCCCGACAACGGCGGCGACGAGACCGCGGTTGAGGAGGTCAACCAGGTCAACCTGGCGCCCCCTGCCCCGCCCGTCGAATATCCGGGTTGGGCCAGACGCGACCCCTGGGTGGTTGGCAGCTTGAACCCCGGCGATGCCGGTCTCACCGATGACATGTGGGGCACCGCGAGCGGCGCCTTCCTCTCGACCCTGATGCGGCGGATGGAGACGCCGATCGCCTCGCGCTGGGCGCATATCGTGCTGCGCGACGCGCTGATCGCCAAGGCACACGCGCCGGTAGACGTGAATCCGGTCGACTGGGTAGCCGAGCGTACCTGGCTGCTGCTGCGGATGGGCGAGGCCGACGCCGCGCGAATGCTGGTCGCCGACGTCGATACCGACCGCTTCACGCCGAAGATGGTGCAGGTCGGCGTGCAAACCGCGCTCGCCAATGCCGACCCAGCGGCGCTTTGCCCGCTCGAGGACGGGATCAGGCAATATGAACCGGGCATTCGCGCCCTCGTCCAGGCGATGTGCGCCGCGCTCGCCGGCGAGCCCGACAGCGCGTCAGCGCGTATCGACGACGCGCGGCGCCATGGCCGCATCGGGGGCATCGACCTCTCGCTCGCGGAAAAGGTCGTCGGGGCCGGCGGAGGAGCGCGCGCGGCGACAATCCAGTGGGACCCGGTCGATAGCCTCACAGCGTGGCGCTTCGGCCTCGCCACCGCCACGGGGATGATCCCCCCGGACCGACTGATCAATGCCTCGTCGCCCCAGCTGCGCGCCTTCCAGGCACGGTCGCCCCTGCTCACGCCGCAGCAGCGGCTAAACTCGGCATTCGTCGCCACCGGGCTCGGCGTCTTCTCTTCGCAAACGATGGTCGATCTCTATTCGTTGATCTACGACACGACCGATCCCGGGGACCTTCCCTCGAGCGACGCCTGGCAGCTACGCCAAGCCTTCGTCGGCAAGGACGAGCCGACGCGGCTGGCGGCGATCCGCCGTCTGCTGGGCCTGGGCAAAAGCGGGCTGCAGAAAGAGGCGGCGCGGGCCCTCGTCGCGCGCGCCGCGACGCTGGTCACACCGGACAAGGCGCTGGCCAAGGATGCGCCCGAGCTGATCTCGGCCATGCTTGCCGCCGGTTACGATCGCGCCGCCAGCCGCTGGGAATCAGCCGTTGGCGGCATGGACGATGAGAATTCCGACCGCTGCTGGGCGATGCTGGCGCTGGCGACGCCGGATGTCGCCAATGTGGGAACGAGCCGCCTCGCCGCCTTCATTCGCCGCGACAAGAGCGAGAACAAGGTGCGCAGCGCACTGCTCGTCGCCGGCCTCGCCGGGCTCGGCCGCATCAGCACCGACACAGCCAACTCGCTCAACCGCCGCTACGGTCTCGGCCTCGGGATGACGACGAGCTGGACAAGGCTGATCGATGCGGCTGGCGCCCGCGGACAAGGCGGCACCGTCCTGGTCCTCACCGGGACCGGGCTGCAGACACCGAACTGGGGCCTGGTTCCGGCGGCGCACCTGTACCATGCGATCGGCGCGCTGAAGCGCACCGGGCAGGACTTCACCGCCCGGATGATCGCCGCCGAAGCGCTTTCGCGGACGTGACCCCGGACGACCGGGCACTGGTCGATCGGTTCCTCGAAATGTTGGCTGCCGAGGCTGGCGCATCGAACCATACGCTTGCCGCCTACCGCAACGACCTCGAGCGGACGTCGACCGCCGTCGGCTCGCTCGGCGGGGCATCTCCCGCCGACTTGTCGCGCCTCGGCGAGAACTGGAGCGGGCTTGCGCCATCGACCGTCGCTCGCCGGTCGGCCGCGCTCCGCCGCTTCTACGGTTTCCTCATGGACGACGGCCTGCGCAGCGACGACCCGTCGGAAGCACTTCCGCGCCCGCGCTTCGAACGCCCGCTTCCGCGCATCCTCGACGAGGGGGAGATCCAGCGCATGTTCGAAGCCGCCGAGGGCCGCGCGGCGAGCGGCGAGGCCGCCGCGGTGCGCAACCTCGCATTGCTCGAGCTGCTCTACGGATCGGGGCTGCGCGCCAGCGAGCTGGTCAGCCTGCCGCGCGCTGCGGTTCGACCGGGGCAGCCCTTCCTGATGGTCCGCGGCAAGGGCAGCAAGGAGCGGCTCGTGCCGATCTCCTCCCGGGCCGACGCGGCCGTCCGGCAATGGGTCGAGCATGTGCCGGCGAAGGCGCTGTGGCTTTTCCCCAGCGGAGCCAAGCACCTCAGCCGGGTGAGGCTCTTCCAGATCGTTCGGCAGATGGCAGCCGACGCGGGCATTTCCCCCGATCGCGTCAGCCCGCACGTCCTTCGGCACGCATTTGCGAC
>DATDDW010000240.1:0-2137 GCA_036523615.1 Sphingomicrobium sp. | reverse complement strand
AGCGGTCCCCACGCGGTGCCGGCGGCGGCAGCGGCGCCGCCCGACGACGGCAACTGGGCAATGCCGGGGAAGAATTACGCCGCGACGCGCTTCTCCGCGCTCACCGAAGTCAACGCCAACAACGTGCGCCAGCTCGGGCTGCTGTTCACTTTTTCGACCGCGACGACTCACGGCTACGAGGCGCCACCGCTGGTCGTCGGCGGGACCATGTACCTCGTCACGCCCTTCCCCAACTACCTGTACGCGCTCGATCTGACGAAGCCCGGCGCGCCGACCAAGTGGGTGTTCAAGCCCAAGCCGCTCGCCGCCTCGCAGGGCGTCGCCTGCTGCGACACGGTCAACCGCGGCGCGGTCTACGACGCCGGCAAGATCTTCTTCAACACGCTCGATGGACAGACCATCGCGGTCGACGCGAACAGCGGCCAGCAGGTTTGGCGCACGCAGCTCGCCGACATCCAGAAAGGGGAGACCATCACCATGGCGCCGCTGGTCGCCGGCGGCAAAGTGCTGGTCGGCAATTCGGGCGGCGAGATGGGCGTTCGCGGCTGGCTCGCGGCGCTCGACGAAGGCAGCGGCAAGCTTGCCTGGCGCGCATACAATACCGGCCCCGACAAGGACGTCCTGATCGGGTCGCGCTTCCATCCCTTCTATGCGATGGACCAGGGCAAGGACCTTGGCGTGAAGACCTGGCCCGCCGACGCGTGGAAGATCGGCGGAGCGACGGTCTGGGGCTGGGTCAGCTACGACCCCGAGCTCCACCTGGTTTACTATGGCACGTCGAACCCCGGACCGTGGAACGCCGACCAGCGGCCGGGCGACAACAAGTGGTCGACCGGCATTTTCGCGCGCGACGTGAACACCGGCGAAGCGGTCTGGTATTACCAGTCGAGCCCGCACGACCTGTTCGACCACGACGACGTCAACGAGATCATCCTGGCCGACATCCCGTGGGGCAATAGCCGCCGGCCGGTGCTGTTCCACCCGGGACGCAACGGCTATTTCTACGTGCTCGACCGCCGCACCGGGCAGGTGCTCAGCGCGACACCTTACGGCTACATCAACTCGTCGAAGGGCGTTGACCTCAAGAGCGGGCGCCTCATCCCCGTTGCTGACAAGGAGCCCAAGCAGGGTCGCGTGACTCGTGACATGTGCCCGGCGGCGCCGGGCGCCAAGGATTGGAACCCGGCGGCGTTCAGCCCGGTGACCGGCCTCGTCTACATCCCGCACATCAACATCTGCATGGACATGGGCACCATGGAGACGAGCTACATCTCCGGGACGCCGTATGTCGGGGCGGACGTGAAGATGTATGCGGGACCCGGCGGCAACCGCGGCGTGTTCACCGCCTGGGACCCGATGAACCGGCGCAAGGTGTGGGAGATTCCCGAGGACCTGCCATTGTGGAGTCCCGCGCTGGCCACCGCCGGCGGGCTCGTCTTCTACGGAACGATGGACGGCTGGTTCAAAGCTGTCGACGCGCGCACCGGCAAGCAGTTGTGGCGGTTCAAGGCCGGCAGCGGGATCATCGGCCAGCCGATCAGCTACCGCGGACCTGACGGGCACCAGTATATCGCAGTCGTCGCCGGCGTCGGCGGCTGGCCCGGCGCGGTGGTCTCAGGAAAGCTCGACACGCGCGATCCCACGGCGGCGCTCGGCTTCGCCAATGCGGTCAAGGACCTGCCCATGAAATCCACTGCGGGAGGCATGCTCTATGTCTTCAGCCTTCCGCACTAGCTGCGTCACCGTGGCGTTCGCCGCGCTCGCCCTCGGCGGGTGCAACCGCGAAGAGCATCACAGCCGCGCCAAGCCGATTGGGGAGACTGTACCGGCCGGCGAGAGCCCCGACACGATCGAGCCTGGGGGCGGCATTCAGGCGTTCGATCCGCGGGCCAAGCTCTACGACAACAACGCCAACGCCATCGCGCAAGGGCAGCAGCTGTTCTCCGCGATGAATTGCGTCGGCTGCCACGCCCACGGCGGCGGCGGCATGGGCCCCCCGCTGATGGACGACGAATGGCGCTACGGCGGGCGCATCGACCAGATCGCCGCGACCATCGCCGAAGGGCGCCCCAACGGCATGCCTGCGTGGCGCGGCAAGTTGACCAACGACCAGATCTGGATGCTCTCCGCTTACGTT
>DATDDW010000239.1:0-6199 GCA_036523615.1 Sphingomicrobium sp. | reverse complement strand
CGGATCGCCCACACCATCTTGTCGACCTCGCTAGCGACGTCGGAGGCGACGGCGCTGTTGCCGATGTTGGCGTTGATCTTGACCAGGAAGTTGCGGCCGATCGCCATGGGTTCGGATTCGGGATGGTTGATGTTGCTGGGGATGATCGCGCGGCCGCGGGCGACCTCGTCGCGGACGAATTCGGGGGTGACGAAGTCGGGGATGGCGGCGCCGAAGGACTCGCCGTCGCGAGCGGCGTTCAGCGCGGCTTCGCGTCCGAGGTTCTCGCGGATCGCGATATATTCCATCTCGGGCGTGACGATGCCGCGCCTCGCATAATGCATCTGGGTGACGTTCGCCCCGGACTTGGCGCGGAGGACGCGCTTGCGCACGTTGGGGAAGGGCTGGACCCCACCCGAACGGTCGGGCCCGAGTTGGCCATTGTCTTCCGGGCGCACTTCTCTCGCGGCGATTTCCTCCACGTCGTCGCGGGCGCGGATCCAGTCGCGGCGAAGCTCGGGCAGGCCGGCCATGATGTCGATGCGTTGCTGCGGGTCGGTGTAGGGCCCGCTGGTGTCGTAGAGCACGACCGGCGGCTCGCCCGAGCCCGGCTCGAGGGCGACCGCGCGCATCGCGACGCGGAGGCCGCCGCCACCTTTATAGATTTTGCGCGAGCCGCGGATCGGCCCGCTGGTGACCTTCAATTCCGTGCGTGCGGCTATGTCCGCCATGTCTCGCCTCCCTACGGCCGCGTTAACGGCATCAGGTTCAACGGGTCTCGGCCGGATGCCGACTCTCAGCCATCAAGGCTCCCCGGGGAACTTGTCCTTAGGCGCGCGAGCACGGCGGCGCCAGTCAGAGCAGCATGTCAATCGCCGTGGCAAAATCGTCGCAGAGTGCGCGCGTGCCATCGCGGTCGTAGTGGAATTCATCGACGAAACCGATGTTGTTCGTCCTGCCGGGCCCGGCGAGGGGGACGCCAAGCCGTTCCGCAAGCTCCTTCCGCCGCGTGTGATAGTCGGCGACGAAGCGCTTGTGCGTGTCGAACTGGCGCTCCTGGGGCCGGTTGAACGGCTTGCCCAGCTCGGCCTGCTGCTCGAAGTGGCTCGGCTCGCGCTTTTCGAAGAAGGTCGTGTCGTCGGCGAGCGCCAGCGGGATCTTGCGGCTGCGGCAGAGATCGGCAATCGCCCGGATCCATAGAGAGGTGAATTGCAGCAGCTGCTGGATTTGCCGCTCGGCCCTTGGCCGGCCGCGGCGCTCCTCCACGGCCATCTTCATCTGCTTGAGGTTTGGCGAGCCGAAGATCGGATCGGCGATCTGGGTGTAGCAGAAGTTGGTGTAGTCGCCGCCGCTGATGTGCAGCACGACGGTCGGCCGGTGCGCCGCGCGAACCGCGATTGCGTAAAGGATCGAATGGAGGTTGCGGCTGTTGCCCTCGGGCAGGCCCACATTTGCGAACGGAAAGCCGAAGCGCTCGGCGAGCAGCGAGGGCATGGTGTTCTCGTTGCCGGCGACGCCGAAGCCGTAAACGCTGCTGGGGCCGAGCACGACGCCGTAGCGTTCGCGGACGACGCAGTCGTGCACCGAAAACCTCTCACCGTTGAAAACGCTGTGGCGAAAGCCCGCGCCATCGATCGAAAAAGAGTCGCACTCGACGTTCGGACCGTAGGTTAGAATATCGCCCTGGTGCACCCAGCGCCGGTTGCGCACGAAATCACGGACCTCCGGGCGCAGCTTCATGATGGTCTGGTAATTGGCCATGAGCCGGCTCTAGTAAGAATGGCGGCGGCAGACTAGCAGGCGCCGACCAGGGGATCAGCTTCGGCTGGACTTTCGCGCCAACCCGCGACAGGTTGGCACCGCCGAGCCACTGCTGCGCCTCAGCAATCCAAAGCCGGAAAGAAGCTGACTCATGACTATCGTTGCGCATCTGTTCAACCATCCAAGCGATCGGCTCGCCGCGATTGTCGATGGCAAAGACGTCAGCTATGGCCAGCTGTGCGCCGACATTGACCGAGGGGCCGCCTATCTCCGCTCGCAGGGCATTGGGCCCGGAAGCACGGTTGGCATTCATCTCGGCCCGTTCTGGCAAGGCGACGATTACGCATCGTGGGTTGCGCACCTTGCGGCAATTCGGATCGGCGCGACCCACGCCAGCGTCCACGATCGGCGCTTGCTGTCCGAGCTCATCGAGCTGACGAAGGTCGATGCCGTTATCGGCAAGTTGCCGGACGCCTTTGACGCGCAGCCGGCGCCCAAGGTGATCGCGTTCGACTTGCAAACGCTGCCGACGGCGCAGGAGGTTGCCGATGATGAAGCTCAGGCGGTGAGGCTCAATCTCACCTCGGGCACCACAGGCAAGCCCAAGCTCATCCGCTGGGATGCAAGGATGATCGCAGCGCGGGTCGACCAGCTGTCCGATCTTGGGGTGATCAATGCCGATACGTGCCTCGACAGTTATCTGTCGCCGCGGACGACCGCCGGCTTCCGCTACCCGGTCGCAACATGGCGGACAGGCGGCGGCGTGTTGCTGTCGGGCGGCGGCCGCTATGACGAATTGGACCGCGCAATGCGCTCCACCCTGTGCATCTGTTCGCCCTTCCAGCTGCAGTGGCTCCGATCGCGCAATGTGCACTGGCCGCAGCGTGAGGCACGGACGATCGTCGCGCTGGGCGGAAGGGTTGCGCCGGGGCTGCGCGATTGGGCGCTGGCGAACCTCGCAGCCAAAATCATCATCTGTTACGGCTCGACCGAAACCGGCAATGTCGCTCACGGCGACGCGTCGATCGTTGATCGTGACCCGGGCTCGGTCGGATGGCTGCGAAAGGGCGCCGAAGTGCAGATCGTCGACGCTGACGGCCAACCGGTTTCACCGGGGAAAGCGGGGACAGTCCGGATCCGCACTGAGCTCATGGCCTTTGCGGACGGCGACGAGAATAGCCGTGAGAGCGGGTGGTTCGAGCCCGGCGACGTCGGCGTGATGTTCGAGGACGGTTTGTTGGCCATCGCCGGCCGGTCCGGCGACGTGGTCAACATCGGCGGCGTGAAGGTGTCGGCCGCGGAAATCGAGTCGAAGCTTCTTGCCCTCGATGGTGTCGAGGACGCTACCGCGGGTGTCGTGCCGATGCCGGCCGGAGACACGCTGTGGATCGCCGTGGTTCCGAGGCCTGGGGTAAGCCCGACGGACGTCGCCGAGCACATTAAGCCGATGCTTTCGCGGGGCGTCCCGTTCCGGGTCGTTGCGGTGAGCGCGATTCCGCGCAACTCGATGGGTAAGGTCAATCGCCGGCTGCTCATCGAACAGGCCCGTAAACATTTGCAGGCGCGGCAGCAGCCGAAGCGAGAGCATGCTTAGTCAACTTGTCGCGAGCCCGGGCGTCAGCGCCGCCGCGCGGGAGGGCATGCGCCTGTCCGAGTGCCTGGTCACGCCGATGCCTCGCTTCGATGTCGAGCAGGAGCATCATATCGGTGTGTTCCTTGGCGAGGGGGTCGGTCCTGAAGTCGTGCCGGTCGCGATCGAGCTGCTCAACCTCTTGGCCAGCCGGTCTTCGCGGCGGATTTGCCTGTCTACCGGCGGCCTTATCGGTGTGCCTGCCAAGCAATTGTGCGGCAGCAGCCTCTCGCCCGAAGTGATCGAATTCGCCCAAGACATCTTCGATCGAAACGGTGCGCTGTTCTGTGGCCCTGGGGGCGACCGGTTCGTTTACGAGATCCGACGCAAATTCGAGCTCTACTGCAAATTCACGCCAATCGAACCGCTTCCGGAACTTCGCCAATCGGGACAAGTCCGCCCGGAAGTCGTCGCGACCGCGGACATGATCGCAATTCGCGAGGGAATGGGCGGGATCTACCAGGGCAGCTGGGAAGAGGTCGACATCGAGGACGACCGCGTCGCCCGCCACCGATTCGAATATAAGGAATCGATGGTGCGGAGGATCGTCACCGTGGCGATCAACCTTGCCAAGCGTCGGCGTGGCCGCATCCATGTCGTGCTGAAACCCGGCGGGATCCCATCGATCAGCTCGATGTGGCGGCGGGTTGCAGAGGAGATGGCGTCCGAGGCCGGCATTTTCATGGCGGAGCTGGAGATCGACAACGCCGTGTTCCAGCTGATCGCCAACCCGGGCCAGTTCGACGTTGTCCTGTCGCCCAACATGTTCGGTGACGTTCTGGCCGACTGCGCCGCTCTGCTGCTTGCCTCGCGCGGGTTGTCCTATTCCGGCAATTACAACGATCGCGGCAACGGGGTTTACCAAACCGGCCATGGCGCCGCGCGCGACATTGCCGGCAAGGATGTGGCGAACCCCATCGGCCAGGTCCTTTCGCTCGGCATGATGCTGCGCGAGAACTTCAGCTGGCCCGAAGCTGACCAGGCGCTGCGCGCCGCTGTCCGCGGCACCTTGAGCGCCGGTTACTGCACCGCGGACATTGCCGCGCCCGGATCGAAGACTGTCGGGACGCGCTCGTTCGGTACTCACCTGCGGGAACAACTCGAGCTGGTCCTCGCCCAGCAGGACGTGTGAGCGGGAAAGCGGCCCTCCTGCTGGTCGACACGCAGGAGGATTTCTTCGCCCGGCCGCAGCTGACACCCGATCGCGCAACGCTGATCGACGCGCTGGCCGCATTGCTCGACCATGCACGACAAACCGGCACGCTCGTCATTCACGTGCATTCGCGCGTCGATGAGGACCTCGCTAATGCCATGCCGCACCGGCGCGGCTCTCCCGAAGTGGTCGCGGGTACGGCGGGCGCCGAGGCGCCGCCCGAGCTGCAGCCGGTCGACGGCGAGCCGCTGCTCTTCAAGCGCTTCTTTAGCGCCTTCGATTCGCCGGACTTGGAACACATCCTGCGGTCCACCAACGCGTCGCGCTTGGTCGTGGCCGGCGTGCATACCCACGCCTGCATTCGCGACACCGTCCAGGATGCATACCGGCTCGGCTTTGACGTGATCGTGCCACGCGAGGCGGTCGGCAGCTATGACTCCGCGCATGCGGCAGCGACGCTCGAGTGGCTCGATGGCCGCGCGGCAACCGTCGTCAGCCTGGACGACCTCATTGCAACCCAAGCGGCGCCGCCGAGCCGCTGGGCTCACTATGATCCGTGCGATTCGCGGCGCCAGTTGTTCGAGGTTGAGCTGACCCCGGCGTCCGGGGTTCGCGATCTCACCGAGCGTCTCGCGGCTCACCAGCCGACGCACGAAGCGATGGGGCTGGAGGCGCGGCTCGAGCTACTGTCGCGCTGGCGCGAACTTCTTCGCGGGCGCGCCGACGATATCCGCTCGCTCCTCATCGGCGACCTCGCCAAGCCGGTGCGCGATGCCGATGGCGAGATCCGCTACGGCATGGCCCTGCTCGATGAGACCATCGAGGGGTTGCCGAGCGTGTGGCGCGAGCGTGGGGCGAGCTTCGTTGCGCGCGGGCTGGTCGGGCTCATCACGCCGTGGAACAACCCGTTCGCGATCCCGGTCGGCAAGATCGCTCCGGCGCTCGCCTGCGGCAATGCCGTCATGTGGAAACCGGCGCTCGCCGCTTCTCGGTTGTCGACCCTCCTGACGGAGACGCTGGCCGACGGCGGCTTGGGCGACTGGGTCGGAATGGTCGCCGGCGATGCCGCTACTGGCGAAGCGATCGTCAGCAACCATGCCGTGCAGGCGATTTCATTCACTGGCTCGGTGCCCGTCGGGCGGAGCGTGATCGCGCGCGCCAGCCTGCGCGAGGCGCCGCCGTTCATCCAGGCCGAGCTCGGCGGCTCCAACGCCGCGATCGTCGACGCATCGTGCGACCCCGACTCCGCTGCCACCGATCTTGCCGCGGCGATGTTCAGCTACGCCGGCCAACGCTGCACGGCGATCCGCCGCATCATTGTCCTCGACGATATTGCCGACGCGTTCGTCAAGCGGCTGGTCGTCGCAACCCAGGCGCTGAAGATCGGAATGCCGGACGATCCGGAGACCGACATCGGACCCCTGATCAATCCAGCGGCGCGCGCATTACTGATGCAGGGAGTTGCGGCCGCGGTCGAGGACGGCGGGCGGCGGCTTTGCGGGGGCTCGGTGCCGGACTCGCTCCCGGCCGAAGGCTGCTGGATGGAGCCGACGCTGGTCGCCGGTCTCGATCCCTCGAACCGGTTCAATCAGCAGGAATGGTTTGGGCCTGTCGCCAGCATCCTGACCGCGACGGACTTCGAGCAGGCGCTCGCCATCCACAACGACTCTGCCTAC
>DATDDW010000238.1:0-1886 GCA_036523615.1 Sphingomicrobium sp. | reverse complement strand
CCTGGCTACGCGGTCGTCAGCGTCGATTTCCACGGCAGCGAGGGCTACGGCCAGGCGTTCACCGACGCGATCCACCAGAATTGGGGCGGCTGGCCGCTCGAGGACCTGAAGCTCGGCCTCGCCTACGCCACCGCCAACGATCCGCAGCTCGATGCCGGCCGCGCCTGCGCGCTCGGCGGCTCCTACGGCGGCTATATGATGAACTGGATCGAGGGAAACTGGCCCGACCGCTTCCGCTGCATCGTCCAGCATGACGGCGTCTTCGACGCCCGCGCCATGGCCTACGAGACCGAGGAACTGTGGTTCGACGAATGGGAGCACGGCGGCCATCCTTATTACGAGGCGCCGGCCGAGTTCGAGAAGTGGAACCCGGTGAACTACGTGACCAACTGGCGCACGCCGCAGCTGGTGATCACGTCCGAGAACGACTTCCGCATCCCCTATACGCAGGGGATCGCCGCGTTCACCGCGCTGCAGCGCCGCGACATCCCCTCGCGCCTGCTTATTTTCCCCGACGAGAACCATTGGGTGCTGAAGCCCAAGAATTCGGTGCAGTGGTATGACGAGGTGTTCGGCTGGATGAACCGCTGGATGGGCGGCGGAGCGGCGGTCCCGGCGGTTCCGGGCGCGGCCGCTCAGCCAACTCAAACCGAGCGGGGGAACTAGCCTCAGCCGTCATCCCGGCCTTGAGCCGGGATCCCACCTTACTTCTCGGCGCAGAAAGAAAGATGGGCCCCGCATCAAGTCCGGGGTGACGCTACGCGCCAGTTGATGCTGCAGCGCAGCGCCGTTAGGCGCGCTGCATGAGCGAGCTTCCCAAGACCTTCGATCCCAAGGCGATCGAGGAGCGCTGGTACGCGCATTGGGAAAGCCGCGGGCTGTTCCGCCCCGAGCGGGGCGACTCCAAGCCGTGGACGATCGTCATGCCGCCGCCCAACGTCACCGGCTCGCTGCATATCGGCCACGCGCTCGACATCACGCTTCAGGACGTGCTCACCCGGCGCGAGCGGATGCTCGGCAAGGATGCGCTCTGGGTGGTCGGCACCGACCATGCGGGCATCGCTACGCAGATGGTGGTCGAGCGCAATCTCGAGAGCCAGGGCGTCAAGCGCGCCGAGATCGGCCGCGAGGCCTTCCTCGAACATGTGTGGGAATGGAAGGCGCAATCGGGCGGCGCGATTACCCGCCAGCTGCGCCGCCTCGGGGCATCGTGCGACTGGGCGCACGAGCGCTTCACCATGGACGAGCGCTACCAGCGCGCCGTCACCTACACCTTCGTCGAGCTGTACAGGCGCGGCCTGGTCTACCGCGACAAGCGCCTGGTGAACTGGGACCCCAAGTTCCAGACGGCGATCAGCGACCTCGAGGTCGAGACCCGCGACGTCCAGGGCAAGTTCTGGACGCTGAGCTACCCGCTGGCGGACGGCAGCGGCGCGATCGAGGTCGCGACCACGCGGCCCGAAACGATGCTCGCCGACATGGCGGTGGCGGTCCATCCCGACGACAAGCGCTACAAGAAACTCATCGGCAAGCAGATCAAGCACCCGATCACCGGGCGGCTGATCCCAATCGTTGCCGACGAGCATGCCGATCCCGAGCTCGGCTCGGGCGCGGTGAAGATCACGCCGGGCCACGACTTCAACGACTATGAGGTCGGCAAGCGCACGGGGATCAAGCCGGCCGACATGCTCAACATGTTCGATGCCGAAGCGTTCGTCGTACAGACGCAGGACGGGCTGATCCCCGCCGACCTGCTCGGCCTCACGCGCGACGAGGCCCGCAACGCCGTGGTTGCGAAGCTCGAGCAGGAAGGGGCGCTGGTCCGCATTGAGGATCGCGTGATCCCGACGCCGTTCGGCGACCGTTCGGGCGTCATCATCGAGCCG
>DATDDW010000237.1:0-6812 GCA_036523615.1 Sphingomicrobium sp. | reverse complement strand
ACGCAGCAGGCGACATAGTCGTGGATCCTCAGCCACGACAATTTCTCCTTGTGCGCGAAATAGATGATGCCGAGCGACGTGCCGATGACTCCGCCGTGGAAGGACATGCCCCCGTCCCATAACTTGAGGATCTCGATCGGGTGGCGGAGGTAACCGGCGAGATCGTAGAAGAGGACGTAGCCGAGACGGCCGCCGAGGATGATTCCCAGCGCGGCGTAGAAAACGAGGTCGTCGGCGTGGCGTCGGGCGAGCGGTGCGCCGGGCTGCTTGAGCAAGCGCAGCAAGTACCAGTAACCAATGAAGATGCCGGCGAGGTAGGCGAGGCTGTACCAGCGAAGATCGAACCGCCAAATGTGCAGCGCGACCGGCGACAGGCCGAGGTCGGGAAAGCTGGTGAAGTGCTGATTGTCCGCGGCTTGCAAGGGCTTCCCCATCAATGTTCAGCGCCTCATAAGGTCCCCTAACGCAAAGGCAAAGGAGACGGCGCGAGAGGTGCCGAGCGAGCTGGACCGACGGTACGATGCCGAGCTGGCGCGGGTCACCGGGCCGGGTGGCACCCTCGTTCTCGGTCATGACGAGCATGACCGCGTCATCGTCACCAACTTCCCGGCGACGCTGCCCGAGTTCTTCAGCACCTTTTGCGCGCTCAATGCCGATAATGAGGCGATCGTTGCCAGGGACGAGCGGCTGAGCTTCGCCGAGCTCGACCACATCGCCGATTGCGCGGCGCACGGGCTCGTCGCTCGCGGTGTGGGCAAGGGCGACCGTGTCGGCATTGCCATGCGCAACTGCCCAGCGTGGATCGTCGCTTTCATGGCCATCGCCAAGGCGGGCGGCATCGCCACTTTGCTCAACGGCTGGTGGGAAGCGCATGAGATGGAGCATGCGATCACGCTGACCGATCCCAAGCTGATTATCGCCGATGCGTCGCGCGCGAGGCGGATCGAGGCGCGCTGTCAGGACAGGGCTACGCTGACGATTGCCGCGGACGAGCCGATCGATGTCGCCTTGGCCGACCTGCTGCACGACCGCGACGAAAATTCGGTGCTGCCGGAAGTGTCGCCGGAAGACCCGGCGACCATCCTTTTCACCTCGGGCTCGACCGGCGCGGCCAAGGGGGCGCTGTCGACGCACCGGGCGGTGACGACCGGCGTCTACACCTATTCGACCGGGCTCATCGTCCTCCGCGGTCTGCTCGAGCAGGAGGGGCGAGCGCCGGCGACGCCGCCGCGCACGCTGATCAGCGTCCCGCTGTTCCACGTCACGGGCGAAGTACCGGTGATGCTCAACAGCTTCGTCGTCGGCCGCTGCATGGTGATGATGGACAAATGGGATGCCGGCGAGGCGCTGCGCCTCATCGAGAAAGAGAAGGTCACCTATTTCGTCGGCGTGCCGACGATGAGCCTCGAGCTGATGACGCATCCCGAGCGGCACAAGTTCGACCTTTCGTCCCTGACCGACATCGCGGCGGGCGGCGCGCCGCGCCCGGTGACTCACGTCGAGCGGCTGCGTAAGGAGTTTCCGACCGCGCAGCCGGCGCTCGGCTACGGCCTGACCGAAACCAACGCGGTGGGCTGCCACAACTTCTGGGCCAATTATGCGGCGAAGCCGGGCTCAACCGGACGTGCGCACAAGCCTTACGTGGAGGTGGCCATCCTAGGGGAGGACGAGCGCCACCAGCCGCCGGGGAAAACGGGCGAGATCGCCATCCGCACCGCAGCCAACATCGAAGGCTATTGGCAAGCGCCCGAAGCGACTGCGGCGCTGTTCACCAGCGATGGTTACGTGCGCACCGGCGACGTCGGCTACCTCGACGAGGACGGCTATTTGTTCATCGTCGATCGCAAGAAGGACATCATCATCCGCGGCGGCGAGAACATTTCCGCAGCCGAGGTCGAAGCGGCCTGTTACGCCTGCCCTTCCGTCGCCGAAGCCAGCGTGTTCGGGGCCGCCGACGAGCGTTTGGGCGAGGTACCGATGGCGGTGATCTATGCCAGCGGCGCGCTCACCGGCGAAGAGCTGCGCACCTTCCTCGAGGAACGGATCGCGAAGTTCAAAATCCCCGAACGCTTCATCTTCTCCGACCAGCCGCTCCCGCGGCTCGGCACCGGTAAGATCGACCGCCGGGCGCTGAAAGCGCAGTACGCCAGTTGAAGATCGACCGCCGAACATTGCTGATCGGTGGCGGCGGCGGCGTCGGCCTGATCGTCGCCTTCGCCTTGTGGCCGCGCCACCTGCCCAGCGATCTCGCTACGAGGGCCGGCGAAGAAGCGTTCGGCAATTACATCAAGATTGCGCGCGACGGGCGGATCACCGTCGCCGTGCCGCAGGTCGAAACGGGCCAGGGCGTCTGGACCGCGCTGCCGCAGATCGTCGCCGACGAGCTCGGCGCTGCGTGGGAGACAATCGCCGTGGAGCCGGCGCCCCTCACCAAGGATTACGCCAACCCGCTGGCCAAGGAAGAAGGCTGGCCGGCGGGCATCAGGATCACGGCGAACTCCACCTCAGTGCGCGCGTTCGAAGCGCCGCTGCGCGAAGCCGCGGCGGTCGCGCGAACGATGCTGATCGGCGCTGCCGCAGACCGCTGGGCGGTGGACCCGAGCCAGTGCGAGACCGGCGACGGCTTCGTCATCAACGGCGGGCGCACCTTCACCTTTGGCGAGCTCGCCGAAGAAGCATCGGCGCGCACTCCGCCCGCCCGTCCCCAGCTGCGTACGACCAACAAGGAAAGGCTGCTGGGGCAGCCGCTGCAGCGGCTGGATGGACCGGCGAAATCCCAAGGGAGCTGGCGCTTCGCCGGCGACGTGCGGCTGCCCGGCCTGCTGTTCGCCTCGGCGCGGCTCGCCCCGCCCGGCGGGAAGCTCACCGGCTATTCCAAGGAGACCATCGGCAACGCTCCAGGAATTCGCCACGTGAGCGCCAGCGACGGCTGGATTGCCGTCGTCGCGGATAGCTGGTGGGCGGCCGAGCGGGCGTTGAAGGCCGCGGACCCCCAGTTCTCCGGTCCACGAATGCCGCCCGATCCTCGCGCCCTGTTCGACGAAGCGCTGGCGAGCGGCTCGGTCAGCGAATGGTTCAGCCGCGGCGATTACGATGCGGTCGTGCGCGGATCGCGCCCGCTCGCCGCAACCTATTATGCGGCGCCATCGCAGCACCTCGGCCTCGAGCCGGTCACCGCGACCGCACGCCCTTCGGGAGGCGCGGTCGAGCTGTGGGCGCCAACCCAGGCGCCGGGGTTCGGCCAGCGTTACTCGACGGTCTATCCGATGCCCCCGGGCGAGCCCGCCGGACGCGCGATGGAGCCTGACGCCGCAGCCGTCGCGGTCGAGCTTGCGCGTGCCGTCGGCAGACCCGTGCAGGTCGTGCTCTCGCAATCGGCGAGCCAGAACCACGACCGCTGTGCGCCAGGCGCGCTGGCGCGGCTGACCGCGCTTCCCGGACAGGGCGGGATCACCGCGGCCTGGGCCATGCGTGTCGCGACCGCGGACGGACTGGGTTGGAGCCTCGCGCGATTGGCGCAGAAGGAAGCGCCGGAAAAGCTCGGCCGAACGGCGCTCGACGGCGCGGTGCCGCCCTATTCGATTCCCAATGTCCGGGTAGAGGCGGTCAGTGCCAAGCTGCCGCTCACCGCCGGCTACATGCGGGGGTCGCCGCAACGCGAGTTCGCCTTCTTCAGCGAAAGCTTCATCGATGAGCTGGCGCGCGCCGCGGGGATGGAACCGCTCGCGTTCCGCATGTCGATGCTCGGCGGGAACGGCCGCCTCGCGCGCTGCCTGCAAGGCGCGGCGCGGCTCGCCCAGTGGGATGGCGGCGGGCCCGGGAGCACGATGGGAATCGCCGGCTGCTCGGCATTCGGATCGCACATCGGGCTGGTGGCGAGCGCGACCATCGGCGAGGACCAGCGGGTGAAGGTCCAGCGCCTCGTCGCCGCGGTCGATTGCGGGCGCGCCATTAATAGCGGCCTCGTAAGCCAGCAAATCGAAGCGGGCCTGCTGTGGGCGCTTGGGCAGGCGACGGCGGCACAGCCCGAATGGGTCGCCGGGATGCCGCGCGCGCGGCCAATGTCGGCAATCGGTTTGCCCAGGATCGGCGACACGCCCGAGATCATCGTCGACGTCATCCCCAGCAGCGAGGCGCCGGGCGGGGTCAGCGGCCTCGGCACCACCGTGCTCGCCCCTGCCGTCGCCAACGCGATCCTCGCCGGCACGGGCAAGCGGCTCCGATCGCTGCCGCTGGAGCTCGCATGATTGGGGTCCTGCTGATCAACCTCGGCACGCCCGACGCGCCGCACGTGCGCGCGGTCCGCCGCTATCTCGCCGAGTTCCTGAGCGATCCGCGCGTGGTCGAAATCCCGGCGGTGGCGTGGAAGCCGATCCTCTACGGATTCATCCTGCCAACGCGCCCGCGGCGCTCGGCCGAGGCGTACAACCAGATCTGGACCAACGAAGGCTCGCCGCTGGCGGCAATCGCCCGGCGGCAGGCGCACGCGATGCGCGAAGCCCTGCCTGAAGCGAACGTCCATTATGCGATGCGCTACGGCAACCCGGGCATTGCCGCGGCGATCGCGAACATGGTCGGAGAAGGCTGCACGCGGATCCTCGCCGCACCGCTCTACCCGCAATATTGCGCGGCAACGACGGCCACCGCGAACGATGCGGTCTTCGCAGCGCTGGCCGCGATGCGTGCGCAGCCGGCGCTGCGCACGCTGCCCCCCTATTACGACGACGCGATCTACATCGAAGCGCTGCGCGACAACCTGCTGCGGCAGCTCGGCGCGCTCGAATTCGAGCCCGACCGCCTGCTGCTGAGCTTCCACGGCATGCCGCAGCGCACGATGGAGCTTGGCGACCCATACCACGACCATTGCCGCGAGACGGCGCGACTCTTGTCGGCTGCGCTCGGCCGCGAGGTCGACGTCGCCTTCCAGTCGCGATTCGGCCGCGCCAAATGGCTCGAACCGGCGACCGACGCGGTGCTCGCCGACTATCCCAAGCGCGGTGTCAAACGCGTCGCGATCGCCACGCCGGGCTTTTCCGCCGACTGCCTCGAGACGCTCGAAGAGCTCGGCATCCGCGGCCGCGAGACATTCCTCGGCTCGGGCGGCGAGAAGTTCGCGCTGCTCGGCTGCCTCAACGACTCGCCCGAAAGCATCGGCATGCTGACCAAATTGATCCGCCGCGAGCTTGCGGGCTGGCTCGACGCGGAATAGTCGCCGCGCCGACAACAAATAGGGAGAAGACCATGGCTCGAGTGGCGATCGTCACCGGCGGAACGCGCGGCATCGGCGAAGCGATCAGCCTCGCGCTGAAGGACATGGGCATGCAGGTCGCCGCCAACTATGCCGGCAACGAGGAGCGTGCGCGCGAGTTCACCGAGCGCACTGGCATCAAGTCGTACAAGTGGGACGTCGCCGACTTCGCCGCTTGCCAGGAGGGCGTCCGCCAGGTCGAAGCGGAGCTGGGGCCCGTCGACGTGCTGGTCAACAATGCCGGGATCACCCGCGACGCGACGATGAAGCGCATGGATCATGCCAAGTGGCAGGAAGTCATCGACGTCAACCTCGGCGGCTGCTTCAACATGGCCAAGGCGGTGTTCGAGGGGATGACCGGCCGAGGCTATGGGCGGATCGTCAACATCGGCTCGATCAACGGCCAGGCCGGGCAGTACGGCCAGGTCAATTACGCCGCGGCGAAATCCGGCATCCACGGCTTCACCAAGGCGCTGGCGCAGGAAGGCGCGCGCTTCGGCGTCACCGTGAACGCGATCGCGCCGGGCTATATCGATACGGACATGGTCGCTGCGGTACCCGAAGATGTGCTGGGGAAGATCGTCGCGCGCATACCCGTCGGGCGCCTCGGCAAGGCCGAGGAGATTGCGCGCGGAGTCGCATTCCTGGTCGACGAGAATGCCGGCTTCGTGACCGGGTCGACGATGTCGATCAACGGCGGCCAGCACATGTACTGATGGCGGATTATGCACCGCCGACGAAGCGGTCGGTGCTGATCGCCGGGCACGCGACTTCGATCAGCCTGGAGCCGCTGTTCTGGCGTGCGCTCGAGGCCGCGGCGCGCGAGCGCGGCTGCCCGGTGAACGCGCTGGTCGCCGAGATCGACGCTGCGCGCCTCGACGCCGAGCGGCCGCCAAACCTCACGTCCGCGATCAGGCAGTGGCTTTTTGAGCAGCGTTCAGGATCGACGGAGGTCTAGCGGCCGAGCAGAATCCGCGCCTGGCCGGCAATCTGCGCCAGCATCGGGGCGCTGACATGGCCTTCGCTGCGCGCGCGCGCGACGAGCAGGCGGAACTGATCGATGCGCGGCCTCTGCTGCCCGATCCAGTCTTCGACGCAAACGTCGGGATCCGCGGCGCGGCAGCGCGAGAGGAACTCGATCCTGAGCTGCTCGAAATCGCGCGCGAGGCCGGCGGTCAGCAGCCGCTCCCACTGATCGGCGGGAACGAAGCGGGCGACCTGCTGCTGCGCCCAGTCGAGCCCGAGCGCTTCGCCGAGCTGCGTGTAAGCGCGCGTGAGGGCGAGCTCGTCGATCTTCTCGCGGGCGGCGAGCGCGGCGATGCCGAACACGCCGTCGAGCTCGTAGAGGCGCACGAGACCGCGCACGATGTCCTCGCTCGAGCCGAGCGCAAGGAGACGGTCGCGCCGCGCGGCGGCTTCGTTGCGCACTTCCGAGCGGATGAGCTTGGCCGCGGCGGCCGAGATCTTGCGTACGCCAGGCTCGAGCAGCGCGCACAGCTCGGAGACGCGGATTTCTCCGCCCGCCGCGCGCAGGATGTCCGAGAGGTGCGAGCGGACGCTTGCC
>DATDDW010000236.1:0-4419 GCA_036523615.1 Sphingomicrobium sp. | reverse complement strand
GTTGGTGGTCAACGATCCGGCGGCGGTGCGCAACGCGCCGGAAAAGATATGGGTGCTCGATTTCGCCCGCTTCATGCCGCCGACCGCGATCACGCGTTCGCGCGGGCTGACCCGCAAGTTCCTCGCCGAACATGGCGAGATCGTGATCAAGCCGCTGCATGGATTTGCGGGCGGCTCCGTGTTCCGCATCGGCGCCGACGGCTGCAACCTCGCCTCGCTGATGGAGCTGTTCAACCGCACCTACCGCGAACCGCACGTCATCCAGAAATTCATTCCCGAGATCGCCGAGGGCGACAAACGCATCGTGCTGGTCGACGGCGAGTTCGCCGGCGCGATCAATCGCGTGCCCGGCGAAGGCGAGATCCGCTCCAACCTCGCGGTGGGCGGCAAGGCGGCAAAGACCGAACTGACGCCGACGGAAGAAGAGATTTGCGCCGCGCTCGGTCCGGAGCTGAAAAGGCGCGGCTTCCTGTTCGTCGGCATCGACGTGATCGGCGGCAAGTGGCTAACCGAAATCAACGTCACCTCGCCGACGGGAATCGTCGCGATCGACGAGTTCAACGGCAGCGATACGCCAGGGCTGATCTGGGCGGCCATCGAACGCAAGCTCGCAGAGCGCGCGAACTAGCTTCGCACCGGGGCGATCTAGCCGACCCCAGCGGATAAAATATTCATCCGCAACGGTTATTTAGCAGTCGCTTTACTTCCGCGGGCGTAGCTGTGACGGAGTCGCGGCTCGCCGGTCGCCCCCCTGGCCGGCCGCCGCGGCGCCTGTTCGCGTTCCGGGCCCCTGCTCAGGCGCGCGGATGCGCGTGGCGATAGACATCGAGCAGTCGCGCCGCATCGACCGCCGTGTAGATCTGGGTCGACGACAGGCTCGCATGCCCGAGCAGCTCCTGCAGCGCCCTTAGGTCCGCGCCGCGCGCAAGCAGGTGAGTGGCGAAGCTGTGCCGCAGCGCGTGCGGGGTGAGCGTGTCCGGCAGGCCCAGCCGCTTCCTCGCGGCGGCGACCGCGCGGCGCACCAAATCGGGGTTGAGCGGCCCACCGCGCGCGCCGACGAACAAGGGCGCATCGCCGCTCCGCGGGTACGGACACTGCCGCACATATTCGTCGATCGCCTCGCGGACGGCGGGCATGATCGGGACGACGCGCGTCTTCGACCTTTTGCCCGTCACTCGAAGCGTCGCTCCGATCGGCATCACGCGCGCCGGCAGGGACAACGCCTCCGCGACGCGCAGGCCGGCGCCGTAGAGGAGCAACAGGATCGCGAGGTCGCGCGCGCCGATCCACGGCGCGCTCGCCGCTTCGGCGGCATTTTCGGCAAGCTCCATCGCTTCGTCGGGCGCTGCGGGCCGGGGGAGCGTGCGCGGGCGCTTGGGCGCGCGGGTGCGCGGCAGCTCGGCATGGCGGCCCTGGTGCTCGGCGGCATATTTGAGGAACGCGCGCACGCCCGACAGCTCGCGCGCCGCCGACGCCGCGCCGAGCCCCTGTCCGCGACGGTCGGCGAGGAAAGCGCGCAGGTCCGAGGCGCTGATGCCCAGCAATCCCTGCGGAGCGATCGCCTCGCCACGATAGCGGCCGAGGAAATCGATCAGCCGGTGCGCGGTCGCGACATAGGCCCGCACGGTGTGCGCGGAACGACGACGGTCGTGCTGAAGATAGGAAGCCCAGCGCGCGGCGAGGCCGCGCGCCTCATGGTCGATCAGTTCTGGGGCGCAGTCAGCCACTTGCGTATGATAGCGGCAACGCTCTTGCCGAGAAACAGTAGCAATTCGCTGCCGTGGCGGGCATCGAGGCTGAGCTCGGCGCGCTGGCCGAGCGCGAGGAGGCCGGTGGGCAGCGGCGGCTCGCAATCGATGCGGATCAGCGCTTCGGCGCGGATCAGATCGCAGGCCGGGCCGAACAAAGGATGGCCGCGCTTCACCGTCTGCATATTCACGCCGTCCACCTGGCCGATCGCGCGGCGCAGGATCGCCGGATCGACGAGCTGAACTCCGCTGCCGTCGGCGCGAAAGCCCTTGTCGCCGACGATCAGCGACACCGCGACCGCATCGATGCCCAGGATCAGCGGCCATTCTTGCGTAATGACGTGCAGCAGGCCTTCGATTCCCTCGGCGTCAATCGCGGCGAGCACGGCTTCGTGGATGCAGGCGACCGCGCCCGAATGGCCGCGGGCGAAAGCGATCAGGTCCTGGTTGGCTTCCTCGGCGGCGCCAAGGCGCTGGCGCAAGTGCGCAACCGCGCGTTCTTCAAAGGGAATGACCGTCGCCATTGGGCGCAAGGATACGCCTTGGGCGGTTAAAATCCTATCATCGCCCGGCAGGCGGCCTGCGACGCCCAAAACAAAGGCGGCGGCGCCTTCCGGCACCGCCGCCCGTTTTACGCTGAAAGCGCGTATTAGCCGAGGTGGTTCGACACGTTGTTGAACGTGGTGTTCAACTTGTTGCCGATGCCCTGCATCGCGCCAATGGCCGCAACGGCGATGAGAGCCGCAATCAGGCCATACTCGATGGCGGTGGCACCCTCGCTGTTACGAATCAGCTTGAGAAACTTGCTCATGGTCTTCGCTCCTTGGTTCCAAGTACTGAGGCGTTGCCGCCCCGACCTGCAGTCCACTCGCAGGATGCGTGGAACCTAGACCTTCACCGGTTGAGAAACGGTTACGCCCGAGGGTTGCGCAAAGGTTAACATTGTTGGGCCAATCGACTGAGTTCGGCCGCTTTTCAGCCGATCTTCTGGCCGGTGGCTTCCCAGTCCTTGAGGAAACTTGCGATTCCGAGGTCCGTCAGCGGGTGCTTGAACAATTGCCAAATGATCTTGGGCGGGGCGGTCATCACGTCGGCGCCGATCTTCGCCGCTTCGACGACGTGCATCGGATGGCGCACCGAGGCGACGAGGATCTGCGTCGGGAAATCGTAATTGTCGTAGATGAGGCGGATGTCGGCAATCAGGCTCATGCCGTCGAAGCCGACGTCGTCATGGCGGCCGACGAAGGGCGAGATGAAGGTCGCGCCGGCTTTCGCCGCAAGCAGCGCCTGCGCTGCCGAGAAGCACAAGGTGACGTTGACCATCGCCCCGTCCGTGGTCAGCGCCTTGCACGCCTTGAGGCCGGCGGGAGTGAGCGGCACCTTGATCGCGATATTGTCGGCGATTCTTCGCAGCACCGCGGCCTCGTGCATCATCCCGTCGTAATCGAGCGCGACGACCTCGGCCGAGACGGGGCCGCTGACGATCTTCGCAATCTCGCCAATCACGTCGATGAAGTTCCGCCCCGATTTGTGAATCAGCGAAGGATTGGTGGTCACACCGTCGAGGAGGCCGGTTTCGGCGAGTTCGCGGATTTCGGAGAGTTCGGCCGTATCGGCGAAGAATTTCATGGCTGGTTTGCTTAAGGGCGCGGCTCTAGGTCGGCAATGGTGAGCGAGCACGTCCGCACCAAGCGCGATGGACCGGTCCTGGGGATCACCCTCGCCCGGCCCGAGCGGCGCAATGCCATCACCGTCGCCATGTATGCCGCTCTGGCCCAAGCGATTGAAGGCGCCGCTGGAGCGCGGGTCATCACCATCCGCGGCGAGGGGCAGGATTTCGCCGCCGGCAACGATCTTGCCGACTTCCTGCAGGAAGTTCCGCGCGAGGGCGAGATTCCGGTGTGGCGCTTTCTTCGCGCGCTCGCGACATGCGAAGTCCCGATTATCGCTGCGGTGCAGGGCAATTGCGTCGGCATCGGCACGACGATGCTGCTGCACTGCGACCTGGTCGTCGCCGAAGAAGGCGCGCGCTTTTCGATGCCGTTCGTCGACCTCGCGCTGGTTCCAGAAGCCGCGAGCTCGCTGCTCTTCCCGCGGCTTGCCGGCCGCCGCAGCGCCGCGCGCTACCTGCTGCTCGGCGAAGCCTTTGGCGTCGAGGAAGCCGAACGGATCGGCCTGATCAGCCACCGCGCCGCGTTGGGCACGCTCAACGCCGGGCTTGATCGACTCGTGACAGCGCTACTGGCCAAGCCGGCCGAAGCCTTGCGCCAGACGCAGCGGTTGCTGCGCACCGGCGCGCGCGAAGAAATCCTCGAGCGGATGCAGCTGGAAAGCGCGGCATTCTCGCAGCGGCTAGCCTCTCCCGAGGTCAAGGAAGCCCTCACGGCCTTCTTCGAGAAGCGGAAGCCCGACTTTTCGAATTCCAGATGAGATCGCCGGAGGAGTCTCAAGTGCCGCTTCCTCGGGAAGCGAGGCGCCAAGGCCGCTTAGGTGGGCGTACCGTTCGAGGAGATCCACACCCGCTTCGTACGGGTCAAGGTCATGGTGGGCCCCGGGAAAATCAGGAGGTCAGTGGGTTGTGAATAAGTGACGCTGAGGTCGTAATAGGTGGCTGTACCTGACGTACCGCTGGTCGGGTCGGCAACGGTAAACGTACCCGGGCCGATGCCGT
>DATDDW010000235.1:0-2435 GCA_036523615.1 Sphingomicrobium sp. | reverse complement strand
GGCCTCGCCGCGCTGATCTGGCGCAACTGGTGGCTCGATGCGCGGCTCGCCGCCCCCGCCCATCTGATCGACATGGCGGTCTTCACCGCCATCGTCTTTTCGACCAACGGCTACACCAGCCCCTTCTTCCTCTTCTTCGTCCTGCCGCTGCTTGCGGCGGCGATCCGCTGGGGCTGGCGGCAAACCGCCGTGACCGCGGCCGTGCTGATCGTCCTTTACCTCAGCGCAGGATTGCTTGTCGCCGGGAGCCACGGGTTCGAGGCCGAGCGGTTCATCGCCCGCAGCGGCCACCTCGTGATCCTATCCACGCTGCTGATCTGGTTCGGCATCCACCAGCGCTCGACGCGCCTCTTCTTCCGCACCGAGGAGTTCGAATCGGCGTTGACCGGCGGCGAGGAGCCGCTCGCCCGCGCGCTTGCTTTCGCCATGCGCGCGGCGGGAGCTCAAGGCGGCGCGCTGCTGCGGGCATCAGAGGCCGGTCAGCCGCTCGCCGGCGTGCTCGTCAGTGGCGGCAAGTCGGAGCTGTGCGAAGCCGACCGGCTGGTCATCGCCGATCCGCCCGATCCATTGTTGCTCTTCGCCCGGTCCCGCGATCGCTGCCTCAGCAGCGTGGCCGAAGGCCGTTACCGGTTCGGCGCTGCCTCGGCCAAGATCGATCTCGAGCCGCTGCGCCGGTTCGGCGCCGACGAGGGCCTGCTCGCCGAGGTCCACACGGGCACCCAGTCGGGATGGCTGCTGCTGTGGGACATCGCCGATTTGTCGACGGATTTTCTCGACGTCGGACGCGAGCTGGGCCGAGCGGTCGGGACCCTCCTCGATCGCGACGCGCTCTTCGCCGCGATCGAGGCCGGCGCTGCGGCGCGGACCCGGCTCTCGCTCGCCCGCGACGTCCACGACAGCGTCGTGCAGTTCCTCGCCGGCGCTTCGTTCCGCATCGAAGCCATCATGCGCGAGGCGCGCGCCGGTCATGGCGTCGACGCCGACCTGCAGGAGCTCAAGGGCCTGCTCATCGAGGAGCAGGCGGAGATCCGCGGCTTCATCGCCGCGTTGCGCCGCGACCGCGAGCTGCAGCTTGCCGAAGCGGTCGAGGAGCTGCGTGCGCTCGCCGAACGGCTGAGCCGCCAATGGTCGATCGAGTGCCGGGTCGAATCCACCGCCGATTACGCGTCGATCCCGATCCGCCTCCAGCTCGACCTGCAGCAGCTGCTGCGCGAGGCCGTGGCCAATGCGGTTCGCCACGGCGGCGCCGACCGCGTCGATGTCGGGCTCGCCGTCGACCGCGATCAGCTGCGCTTCGAGGTCAAGGACAACGGCTCGGGCTTCACGCCCGCGAACGGCAAGCCCGTGGAGCCGCGCTCGCTCAGCGAGCGGATCGAACGTGCCCGCGGCTCGCTCAGCCTCTTTTCCAAACCGGGCTGCACCAATATCGTGATGACCCTGCCACTGTCCGGAGCCGCTGCATGACCCGCGTTTTGCTGGCCGACGATCATCCGATGATCGGAGCAGCGCTCGACATGCTTTTTCGCGGGAGCGACTATGAGCTGGTCGGCCGCGCGCGGAGCGGCGCCGACGCGCTGGCTCAGGCGCAGCGGCTCAATCCCGACATCCTGCTGCTCGACGTCAACATGCCGGGAGGCTCGGGCATCGAAGTGCTCGGCCGCCTGCGCGAGGGCGGACAGGCACCGCGCACCATCCTTCTCACCGCCGGGATGGACGACCCGCAGCTGATCGCCGCCGAGCGGCTCCGCCCCGACGGCGTCGTGCTCAAGACGTCCGATCCGGCGTTGCTCCTCGAATGCCTCGATCAGGTGCGCCGCGGCCACAAATGGGTCGATCCCGAAGTCGCCGAGCGCACCGCCAAAGCCAAGGAGCGGGCGTCCGCCGCGCCGGCGTTGACACCGCGCGAGCGCGAGCTGGTCGAGCTCGTCCGCCAAGGCCTGCGCAACCGTGACATCGCCGCGCAGCTCGGCGTCACCGAAGGAACCGTCAAAGTCTATCTGCACGCGATCTTCGACAAGGTCGGAGTCGCCAACCGCACCGAGCTCGCGATGCGCGCGGCGGAGCTGATGGGCCGCTAGATCTGCAGCTGGCTGCCGAGCTCGACCACGCGATTGGTCGGCAGTTTGAAGAACTCCATCGCGGTTTCCGAATTCTTGAGTATCCACGCGAACAACTTCTCGCGCCACAGCGCCATCCCCGGCGCCTTCTTGCGGGCGATCAGCTTCTGCCGGCCGAGGAAGAAGCTCGTGCTCATCATGTTGAACGGCTCGCCGCAGGTCTTGATGCCGGCGAGATCGCGGGGAATATCGACCTCCTGCATGAACCCGTAGTGGAGGATGACGCGGTAGAAACCGTGCCCGGCGTCCCCGACCTCGGCCCGCTTTTCAGCCGGCACGTGGGGCACCTCCTCGACCTTGACGTTGAGTATGAGCACG
>DATDDW010000234.1:0-2636 GCA_036523615.1 Sphingomicrobium sp. | reverse complement strand
GTCGACGGCGCGAGATAGGTCAGCGTCTTCGCCGCGAGGTCATACACGCCGATGAAGCTGTGATCGCCGTCGCGCTCGGAAACGAAGGCGAGCTTGCTGCCGTCGGGGGACCAGGTCAGCGCGCTGTCGTCGCCGCGGTCGAAGAACAGCTTCTTGGGCTTGCCCTTCCCGCGCAAGGGCGCGGTCCACACTTGCTTGTCGGCGATATAGGCGAGCTCGCCGCGCGACGAGATTGCCGGCGCGTCTCCCTCGACCACCTTGACCGGAGCGCCTCCGAAAAGCTGCGCGCGCCAGATGGTGACCTTGGGCTCGATCGGCGATGAGGTCGGGTTGGGCTCGCGCTTCTCCTCCCAGTTCGCGTCGTGATCGCCGCCGCGCACATAGAGGAGCTGCTTGCCGTCGGGCGAGAAGGTGAGCTGGGTGAGCTCCTGCCCGTCATCGGCCGTATATTGCGTCACCTGCCGCGGCTTGAACGCCGGCCCGTCGGCGACCCACACGTTGCGCGCGCCCTTGAGCACCCGCACGAACGCGATCGCGTCGCCCTTCTCGGCGGCGTCGAGCTCGGGCACGAACGGATAGGAAATCACCTGCTCCATCGTGAACGTGCCCGACGCAGCCGGCTGCGCCGCCACTGCGGCCGGCGCGACGCAGGCCAGCGCTACTCCCCACCAATATCGCATCGAAACTCCACTCCCGGTCGGATGCCGTTTGTGTCCGAGCAAGCGCAAGTCGGCAATGGACTTTCGCGCCCTTGGCGACGCGGGCCGTTTGCGCATAGGCTGTGCGGCCATGCGTCGCCTGGTCCTGTTTCTCATCGCTTTGCTGTTCGGCACAGCCGCCTTCGCCGACACCTACCTGCTCAAGCCCGCGCAAGTCTTCGACGGCGTCGACCCGCGCCCGCATCCCGGCTGGTCCGTGCTGGTCGAGGGCGACCGCATCGCTGCCGCAGGTCCCAACGTCGCCGCGCCGGCCGGAGCGAAAGTGATCGACCTTCCCGGCGAGACTCTGATCCCGGGCATGATCGAGGGCCACGCGCACCTGTTCCTCCACCCCTACAACGAGACCAAGTGGGACGATCAGGTGCTGCACGAACCGCTGGCGCTGCGCACCGCGCGCGCGGTCGTCCAGGCTGAGCGCACCCTGATGGCCGGCTTCACCACCGAGCGCGACCTCGGCACAGAAGGCGCGGGCTTCGCCGACGTCGGTTTGAAGCAGGCGATCGACAAGGGGATCGTGCCCGGACCGCGGCTGCTGGTCGCGACCAAGGCAATCGTCGCCCGCGGCGCCTACGGCCCCAAGGGCTTCGAACCCGGGGTGGTGATCCCGCAAGGGGCGCAGGAAGTGAGCGGCGTCGACGAGATGACCAAGGCCGCGCGCGATCAGGTCGGCGGCGGCGCCGACGTCGTGAAAATGTACGCCGACTATCACTACCTCCCCGGCGAACCGAGCCGCCCGACGCTGTCGGAAGCCGAGCTCGCCGCCGGCGCTGCCGTGGGCCACGACGCCGGCCGCATCGTCGCCGTCCACGCCACCACCGCCGAAGGGATGCGCCGCGCGGTGCTCGTCGGCGTCGACACGATCGAGCACGGCTACGGCGGCACGCCCGACGTCTTCAAGATGATGGCTGCGCGCCACATTGCGCTGTGCCCCACGATCGCCGCGTCGGAAGCCTACGCCCGCTACTTCCAGAACTGGAACGGGCAGGAGCCGGCGCCCGAGAGCGTGCAGGAGAACCGCCGCTCGTTCCGCATGGCGATGCAGGCCGGCGTCCCGATCTGCATGGGCGGCGATGTCGGCGTCTACGCCCACGGCGAGAACTGGCGCGAGATGGACGCAATGCAGCGCGCGGGCATGCCGGCGGCGCAGGTGATGATCGCGGCGACCTCGGGCAATGCCGCGATCCTCCACTTAAGCGATCGCGGAGCCGTGAAGCCGGGCCTGCTCGCCGACCTCGTCGCCGTCGACGGCGATCCGACGCGCGACGTCAATGCGGTGCGCAACGTGCGCCTGGTGATGAAGGGGGGCCAGATTGTCCGCGGACCGTAGGACCTTCCTCGGCAGCGGGCTGGCGATGCTCGCCGCATCCGCCGCGGCCGCGCAGGACGCAACGCCGTTCGCGGGAGCGGCCGACGCGCCCTTCTTCCCGCCGCGAGAGCGATTCCCCCTATGGCCCGGAAAGCCGCCTGGAGCGCCCGCGAAGCCGATCGCGTCCAACTGGACGATGAACAACGCGCCGCCCAACCGCGAGCTGTGGATCCGCGGCGTCGCCGTCCCCGAGGTGCACGTCTATCGAGCGGCAAGGTCCGACGGCTCGGCGCTGCTCTCGCTCCCCGGGGGCGGCTACGAATTCCTGTCGGTGCAGAACGAGGGGATTGACGCCGCCGAGCGGTTCAACGCCGAGCGCACCACCGTCTTCGTCCTCACCTATCGCTTGCCCGGCGAGGGCTGGACACAGCGTTCGCTCGCCCCGCTGCAGGACGCGCAGCGGGCGATGCGGCTGATCCGCAGCCGCGCCGGCGAGCTCGGGATCGATCCGGCGCGCCTCGGCGTCCTGGGCTTCTCCGCCGGCGGTCATCTTGCCGCCGACCTTGCCGTCTCGTTCGACGAGCCGCTGTACAAGCCCGTCGATGCTGCGG
>DATDDW010000233.1:0-5235 GCA_036523615.1 Sphingomicrobium sp. | reverse complement strand
AAATGGTGCTGCCGGTGAGGATTGAACTCACGACCTCAGCCTTACCAAGGATGCGCTCTACCACTGAGCTACGGCAGCACTGTCTGGGAGGACGCGGGCCTATGGCCATGGCCCCAACGGACTGTCAAGGAAAAGGGGCGTGACCGAAAAGGACGAGAAGGCTGAACGGCTTGCCGCCGCGCTGCGTGAGAATTTGCGGCGACGCAAAGGCCAGTCGCGTGAGCTCGCCGAGCAGAAGGACAAGAAGGATCAGCCGTAGTCGGCTTCGAGCAGCCCCTCGATCACATGGTGCTGGATGATCGGCTGAAGCTCGTCCGTGATGCGGCAGGTCAGATGATCGCGGACCTGCGCCGGCAGGCTGTCGAAATAGGCCCGAGTGACCTGCAGGTCATGGTGGTTGGCGTTGGTCCCGTCGGGCGCATCGGCAGCGACCACCAGCACCGGCCGCGCCTCGTTCGATCGGTTGGCGGTGCCGCGGTGGATGGTCAGCGCCGAGCGCGCGGAAATGTCGCCGCGCTGCGGCAGCTTCTGTACCGCGCGGTTGATGTAGCGCGGCCATAGCGACTTGTCGGGGAACATGTCGTCCCTGGCGCCGGGGATGTCGTCCCACTGGGTGCCGAGCGCGATCTCGAACGGGCCGTGCTCGAGGCGGGTGTCGACGGCGGTGAGGTTGAACGCGAGGCTGTTGAGCCGCCGACCCCTGATGGTCGCCTCGGGCGCCTTGAAGTCGCGGTGCCACGGCTGGTCGGCAGCGCCCGGGAAAGGGATGTCGAAGCCAACCTCGACGATGCGGTAGTCCTTCGTCAGCACCGCCTCGCACACGGCGACGAACCACGGGTGGGTGACGATCTCCACGAAGCCGCGAATCCGCTCGGGCTGGGTCTCGACGTACCAGCGTTCGGGTCCGCGCGGCAGCGCTCCGCCGGGGATCTGCCGAGCCTCCTCGAACAGGCTCATCATGTCCTCGTACAGGGTGTCGGCGAACGCGACGCTGAAAGCGCCTTTGAGGCCGATGATGCCGTCGCCGTAGAGTCCCCCCATGATCGCCGCCGCGTCGTACTCGCCGTCCACCCAGTTCCTCCGTCGACTCGCTCGTGAACCTATCACCTGCCGCTTGCCTTGGGAGACGCTATCGGCTTGTGACCCGCGGCGATGCGATTTTTCTCCGACAATGCCGCCGCGGCGCACCCCAAGGTGCTCGAGGCGATCGCCGCCTCGAACCGGATCGATACCGCTTATGACGGCGACGAGTGGAGCGCGCGGCTCGACGGCGCCTTCTCCGACCTGTTCGGCACGGAGGTGCGCGCGCTGTGGGTGAGCACCGGCACCGCCGCCAATTGCCTGGCGCTGGCGGCGCTCTGCCCGCCCTATCGGGGCATCCTCTGCCACCGGGACGCGCATATCGAGGTCGACGAGGCCGGTGCTCCTAGCTTCTTCACCGGCGGCGCCAAGCTGATCCTGCTCGACGGCGCCGGAGCCAAGCTCGAGCCCGAGACCGTAGCGGCCGCGTGCGACCGCATCCGCGACGACGTCCACCAGGTCCAGCCGGCGGCGCTATCGATCACCAACGCCACCGAATACGGGCTCGTCTATCGCGCCGCCGAGGTCGCCGCTCTTGGCGACCTGGCCCGGCAGCGCGGCCTCGCCTTGCACATGGACGGCGCGCGCATTGCCAATGCGCTCGCCTCGAGCGGCGAAACCCTCGCCGACGTCACCTGGCGCGCGGGCGTCGACACGATGGCCTTTGGCTTCACCAAGAACGGCGGCCTGAATGCCGAGTGCCTGATTCTCTTCCGCCCGGAGCTTGCTGACGAGATCGCGATCCGCCGCAAGCGCGCGGGGCACCTGTTGTCGAAGGGGCGGATGCTTGCGGCGCAGATCCTCGCGCTTCTCGAAGACGATCTGTGGCTGGCCAATGCGCGTGCAGCCAATGCCGCGGCGCAGAAGCTCGCCGCGGCAGCGCCGGCGCGCTTGGTCTATCCGGTCGAAGCCAACGAGGTCTTCCTCCGCGTCGCCGACGAGGAGGTTGAGCGGCTGCGCGAGGCGGGCTTCGACTTCTATGAGTGGGGCGCAGGCCAGATCCGCTTCGTCACCAGCTGGGATTCGGATCCGCGTGCAGTCGACCAACTCGCCGCGGCGATCGCGGGCCTGTGAAGGACCGCGTCGACCTCTCGGTCGTCATTCCCTTCATCATCTTCACTGCGATCTGGGGCTCGACCTGGATCGTCATCCGCGGCCAGCTCGGGACCGTGCCGCCGCAATGGTCCGTCGCTTATCGCTTCGCGATTGCCGCTACCGCCATGTTCGCGCTTGCCGCCTGGAAAGGCGAGGACCTGCGCATCGGCCGCAAGGGCCTGCTGATCGCGGTCTTCCTCGGGTTCACGCAGTTCTGCCTCAACTTCGATGCGGTCTACCTCGCCGAGCGGCACATCACGTCAGGCGTCGTGGCGACGGTGTTCGCGCTGCTGCTGATCCCCAGCAGCCTGCTCGGTTGGGCTCTTCTCGGCCAGCGGCCGACCGCCCGCTTCGCCTGGAGCTCGCTCGTGGCCGTCGCGGGCGTGGTGCTACTGTTCGTCCACGAGCTGCGCGCGCACGCCGCGAGCGTTCGCGCCGTCGCGGCCGGGATTGGGCTGACGTTCGTTGGGATGCTCGGCGCGTCGACCGCCAACGTTGCCCAGGCGCGGCCGGAGGTGCGCCGTTTCCCTTTGTTCGCGCTGCTCGCCTGGTCGATGGCTGCCGGCGCCCTGATCGACGCGATCATCGCGACCGTGATGACCGGCGCGCCGAGCTTCGACCCGAGCACCGGCTACGTCGCCGGGCTGCTCTATCTGTCGCTCGCCGCCTCGGTGCTCAACTTCAGCCTCTATTATCCGGTGATCCGCCGCATCGGCCCGGCCAAGACGGCTTATTCGAGCGTGCTCGTCCCGATCATCGCCATGGGCTTTTCGACCTGGCTCGAGGATTATCGCTGGACGGTGCTGAGCGTCGCTGGCGCCGCGTTGGCGCTTGGCGGGATGGCTGCGGCGCTCAGCCGCAGCCGCTCGTTCGTCCCTGCACCCGACGCCGCCTGAGCCTGGCTTAGGCCGGCATTGGGCCGGCCGAGCGGCTCGATCTCGCTCACCCAGCAGCGGCTGAACTGCGTCTCATAAGCGGTGATGATCTGGTCCGGATGACCGGCGCAGAGCCATGACGATTCGACCGGGCGGACGCCGATCTGCATGATCCAGCTGAAGTCCGGGCAGCCGGGGCCCATGTGCAGGCGGAACGGGCCGCTCGCCGTTTGCACGTCGACGGTGCCGTACGGCCCTTGCTGATAGCCATAGACCTGATCCGCGCGGAAGCATTGGCGCGCGGACGATTGCGCTATCGCGGCATAAGGCGGCGGCGGCGCCGCACAGCCGGCAACCGCAGCGCACCCGGCAATCGCGAGCGATTTGGCAAGTTTCGGCATGGCTGGAACTCCTTCGTACGCAGCTTGGCGGCGACTCACGCCGTCCCGGAGCCTTCGCCTGTCTAGCACAGCACGGCCGCTCGAAGGAGCGGGTGCGTGCGACAGGCGTTTTGCAGCCATGCCGTCGAGCGTCATCCGCCGCTTCGTTTACGACGAAATGGAGGGGAACCTCTGGGTCGAGTTCACGACTGGGCGGCGCTACGTCTATTCGGGCGTTCCGCACGAGGTCGCCGATGCCTTTCGCGGCGCTTTCGCCAAGGGTGTCTACTTCAACACCCGCATTCGCGACCGCTTCCCTTATCGCGAGGTCGTGCACGAGGCCGAGGAAACGCAATCTTAAGCGGCGCGGGCAACAATCGCGTGCATGATTCCGATGAAGACCAGCTCGGTGTTCAAGAGCCGTTGGATAGCGCTGCTTTGGGCCGTCGGGATCCTGTGGGGCGCCTACGAGTTCGCCGGCTCGCAGCCGCAGGACGATAATGAAGCGGCCAATTCCGCCGACGTGAACTCGGCGCTCAACGCCTTTTAGTCCGCGCTCCAGTCCACCCGTTCAATGTGCCAGCGCCGCTGCGCATCGGTCGAACCGGGCACGTCGTTCACGCGGCGCAGGAGGAGCTTTGGCGCGCGCACTACCGGTTCGCCGTGCTGGCTTCCGGACACATGGAGCGGAACCGAAAGGTAGATCGAACCCGCGGCGCCTTCCTGGTCGCCGGCCGGGCCAACGGCGACGTGCAGCTTCTCTGTATCCTTCCAGTCGCTGTCGAACTTGTCGCGCCGCGGCGCACTGGCGCCGAGCAGCATGTAGGCTTCGTCGAACTTGTGGCGGTTGAGCAGGTCGGCGAAGCCCTGGGCCAGTTCGACGGCAGCTTGGGTGCTCATCGGATCGACGGCTTTCGCAGGCTCGCCAAGCGGAGTGCGCGCGTCCGGACCCGTTCCTGGAGGGGGAATTGGCGTTGGCGCGGCGACCGGCGTCTGCGCCGGCTGCTCGGCGTTCGCTGGTGGCTGCTGAGCGGGCTTGCTGCAGCCCGCGAGCAGCAACACGGCGAGGAGTGGACTCGTGCGCGCCATGACTTTTCCTTGCTCGGAACCGCGTCAGCCACGGTTCGTTCGTTTCGCCGCGTTAACAGCTCAAACAGGGAGAGGTGTCCATGGCCGATAATGATCGCGACGATGTCGAACGCGAACGCACGACCGTGGTGGAAACCGGTGGCGGCGGAGGCGGCGGCGTGCTCGCCGTCGTGTTGCTGATCATCGTGGTGCTCGTGCTGCTCTATATCTTCCGCGGGCAGCTCGGCCTCGGCCACACCAACAGCGTCGTTCCGAGTACCGTCAACATCAACGTCAATCACGGCTGACGAAAGTATCAGCGCGGACGGGTCGCGAGTCCCCGTCCGGGCGCGGGCGCGGCTCTTCGGGGCCGCGCCCGTTTGAGTTTGGGCTGCGGACGCACTAACCGCACCCGCATGGGGACCAGCCTGCGGTACATGACCGGCTTCGGCGGCCACTTCGAAAGCGAAGCGGTCGAAGGTGCGCTGCCCAAAGGCCGCAATTCGCCCCAGCGCCCGGCATTCGGCCTCTATACCGAGCAATTGTCGGGAAGCTCGTTCACCTCGCCACGGCACGAGAACCGGCGCAGCTGGCTGTACCGGTTGCGGCCGACCGCCGATCACCGGCCGTTCGCGGCCTACGGCGGCGCCAAGCTCTTCGGCACGCCGCCGTCGGACCAACCGTTCGCCCCCAACCGGCTGCGCTGGGATCCGCCCCAGCTTCCCGAAGGCACCGAC
>DATDDW010000232.1:0-2792 GCA_036523615.1 Sphingomicrobium sp. | reverse complement strand
ACGCCGAGGCCGTTGTCGACCATCTGCACCAGCGTGTGGAGCGACGTGCCCATCATCGTTGCGTGGGCGCGCAACTCAGGGCGGTTGCACGCCGACAGAGCGTGATCCTTGAGGCAATGTCCGTCCTCGAGCAGCAGCATGCGGTTCTCATCGATCGAATCGACATCGACACTCGTGCCGCGCGGCGCCTCGCCGTGCGGAAAAGCGACGAACAGGCGGTCGTCGAACAACGGCGCACAGTCGACTTCGCCGCAGGCGTAGGGGAGGGCGAGCAGCACGCAATCGAGGTGGCCGCGATGCAGCGCTTCGCACGCCGCCTGGCTCGTCTCCTCGCGCAGGTAGAGCTTGAGCTTGGGCCATTCGCTGCGCAGCCGCGGCAACATCGCCGGCAGGAGGAACGGGGCGATGGTGGGAATGACGCCCATCCTCAGCTCGCCATGAAGCGGTTGCCCTTCGGCCCGCGCCATTTCGGCCAGCTCTTCCGCTTCGCGGAGGAGGCGGATGGCCTTGTCGGCGATGCGCTCACCAAGCGCGGTGAAGCGCACCACCCGGCGAGTCCGCTCGACCAGCGTCAGGCCAAGCGAGCTTTCGAGCTCGCGCAGGCTCGCCGAGAGCGTGGACTGAGTGACGAAGCAAGCCTCGGCCGCCTTGCCGAAGTGTCCGTGCTGACGCAGCGCCACGAGATATTGCAGCTGCTTGATGGTTGGGAGGTGGGCGGTCATCTCTAATCGAAAATCGCAATTAGCCAAGCCGCTATAATAGAGTCAGCCGATTTATGCGAGGGCCTATGCCGCGAGGAGCCGCACTGCGACGATCAGCAGCGTGACGGCAAGGACCGGACGCAGCACCGTGTCCGATGAACGGGTCGCGAGAAGGCTGCCGACAATGATCCCGGGGATCGAACCCATCAGCAGCGCCAGCATCAAGGTGAAGTCGACCGAGCCCATCAGCCAGTGACCGATCCCAGCAATCAGCGTCAGCGGCACCGCATGGGCAATGTCGCTGCCCGCGATCCGCGCGACGGGCAGCTTGGGATAGAGGATCAGGAGCGCCGTCGTGCCCAGCGCACCGGCGCCGACGGAGGTCACCGACACGAGCACGCCCAGGATCGCGCCGAGCGCGATCGTCCTGCGCGTGATGTGATGCTCCTCGGCTGCGTGGATATGGTCCCCGGCCCAGCGCAGGATTAGCGGCCTGAAGAAGACCGCGATGCTGGTCAGCAGCAAGGCGATGCCGAGCAGGATGTTGAGGATCAGCGAGCTGTGGGCGCTGTCGATGTGCAGGTAATACATCGTCAGCAGCGTGAGGATCGAAGCGGGGACGCTTCCCGACGCCAGCTCGCGAACGATCTGCCATTCAACCGTCTGGCGCCGGCCGTGGACGGCGGTGCCGACGGTCTTGGTCACGGACGCGTAGAGCAGGTCGGTGCCGACCGCGGTTGCCGGATGGAAGCCGAAGAGCAGGACCAGCAGCGGCGTCATCAGCGAGCCGCCGCCGACGCCGGTCATGCCGACGAGCGTGCCGACGAGGAACCCGGCCAGCGAGTAGAGCGGATTGTAGGCGGAAAGGATCGCGGCCCCCTAACTCACACGACCAAAGGCATGAAATTGCTGTGCTTTGCCCCGTTGCAGCGCGATTGCTTTGCCGAAGCGCGGACGGTTGGCAAGCGCAAGCGCGAGCCGCGAGCCCGTCACTCGGCTTTTATTTGCGGAAAATTGCACCTAAATTGGCACCGTCAAAATCGAGAGTGCCGCTTGCAGTCCCCACTCCTGGAATATCTCGATTCCGTGAAGTCCCGCGATCCCGCTGCGCGCTCGCGCTGGGACGCCGCTTTCTATCCCGGAGTCTGGGCGCTCGCCCTTCATCGGTTTGCCCACTGGCTGTGGGAGGGCGAGCTCTATTTCCTCGCGCGGCTGGTGAACCATTTTGCGCGGTTCCTGACCGCGATCGACATTCATCCGGGTGCCAAGATCGGCAAGCGCTTCTTCCTCGACCACGGCTTCAGCGTGATCGGCGAAAGCGCCGAGATCGGTGACGACGTGACGATCTACCAGCACGTGACTCTGGGCGGCACCAACCCGACGACCGGCGTCGGCGGCAAGCGCCATCCGACGATTGGCTCGGGGGTAGTGATCGGTTCGGGCGCGCAGGTGCTGGGGCCGATCGAGATCGGTGAGGGAGCGAAGATCGGGGCCAACTCGGTAGTGACGAAGGATGTGGCCCCAGGGCAGACCGTTGTCGGCATCCCGGCCAAGCCTGTCCCGGTCGACGCGATCCACTACAGCCCCGGTTTCATGCCCTACGGAACGCCGTGCGGTGAGGACGTGGACCCGGTCCGCTCGCGTCTCGCCGAGCTCGAGGACGAAATCGAAGAGCTGCGCAAGGAGCTGAAGGTGGTCAAGGCCGCGCGTCAGCCGCAGCCCAAGGTCAAAAGCGCTTGAGCGTTATCGCGCCGTTCCCCAGTGCCTGGGACCGGCGCCCCATTGCCACGTTCGACCGCAAGGAGCTCAACCGCATCCTCGACCTCTATGGCCGGATGGTCGCGGCCGGCCACTGGCGCGACTATGCCTTGAGGATCGACCCCGACGTAGCGGTGTTCGCCGCCTACCGCCGCCATTCGGAGCGGCCCGAGATCCGCATCGAAAAACGCCCCTCGCTGCGGTTGAAGCAAGGGGCGTTCGCCTTGGTCGGGGAGCACGGCGCGGTGCTCAAGCGGGGCCACGAGCTTGCGCCCATACTGGCCCCGCTCGAGCGCCGGCTTATGCGGCTTGTTCGCTGACCACTGCAGTCCG
>DATDDW010000231.1:0-1609 GCA_036523615.1 Sphingomicrobium sp. | reverse complement strand
GTCGCAGGCTGATTTCCAGATCAGTTCGCGCATGCGCCAGCCTATCCAATGGTCCGTCACCCCAGCGAAAGCTGGGGTCCCCTGAACCGCCTCCCCCGCAGCAGCGCGTCGGGGGATGCCAGCTTTCGCGAGGGCTTTGCGGAAGTGAGATTCATTACGACGGGCTCAGGTGTTGGTGCTCGGATGAGCTGGTTCGCAGGGTGATGGATGTAGGCCGCTGCATGTTGGGCTCGAATGGGAGTGGCTGGTGGCAGCGTTGAGCTCATATCGAAGCGAGCACTGTCCAGCGCCGGAGGTTCATTGCGGTGACGGCGAGATGAAGCGCGGCGGCATTGCGGGCGAGCCCTCGGTAGCGGGCTCTGGCGAAGCGGTAGGTTCCCTTGAGCAGCGCGAACAGCGGCTCGATCGGCGCCCTGCGCTTGATCAGCAATGCGTTGCGCCGCAGCTGCCAGCGGCCGGGCGGCTTCCAGCGCCAATGCCAGCGCCGCATGATGCGGTTGCGCACGCCGCGCGCCGCGAGTGCCTGGCGCCGGGCTTTGCTATCATAGGCTTTGTCGGCGTAGACCGCCCGTTCGTCGCCGCAGATCAGCGCATCGGCACAGCTCGTCTCCATGACATTGGCGGCCGTGAGCGCCACACGCCGGACGATGCGGCTGGTCATATCGAGCCCGACATGAGCCTTGTAGCCGAAGGTGTAGCGGCCGTTCTTGTTGACCCACGCCGCGTCGGGGTCGCGCGGATGACGCACGAGCTTGCTGGCCGGCCGGCCGTCGCTCGCCTGCCGGGCCGCCTCGGCTGCGGGTTGTCCGGCATCCCGGCTGTCGGGCGCTCGAGGCCCGGGCTCGATCGGCGGCGCCGGCTTGTTGACGGCTGCCGGAATGAGCGAGGCATCGATCAGCGTGCCCTTCTTGAGCACCAGTCCGGCCGCCTCGATCTGATCCGTCACGCCGGCAAACACCGTCTCGGCCAGCCCGCTCTTGGCCAATTGCTCGCGAAACCGCCAGATCGTCGAGTGGTCGGGCATGCGTTGGTCGAGCGGCACGCCCAAGAACCAACGGAAGCTCAGACGATCGGCCAAGGCCGCCTCGAGCCCCGGGTCGCTCAAGCCGTGCCACTGTTGCAGCAACAGCGCCTTGACCAGCACCAGCGAGGGATAGGCCGGCGCCCCCATTCGGCCCGACCGCAGCGGCGCCAGCACCTCCTCGATGGCGCGCCAATCGACCAGCGCCGCCACTCGTTCGAGAAACTCATTACCCGGCACCACCTCTCGCGCCAGATGATCGGCCAGGCTCATCTGTCCCATCCCTCGTTCAGCCATCCCCGCCCCCAAGAATCACAGCCGCTCAATAGAATCGCATTCCAGCAACTTCTGCAAAGCCTTCGCGAAAGCTGGCATGACGGGAATAAGGCGCTCCGCTTGCGAGTTGCTTTAAGCCGCGGCGCCGATCGCCTCGCGGATCGCGGCGAGCGCGGCTTCGGCTTTTGATGCATCGGGGCCGCCGGCCTGCGCCATGTCAGGGCGGCCGCCGCCGCCTTTGCCGCCAAGCACGGCCGAACCTTTGCGCACCAGATCGATCGCGTTGAAGCGCTTGGTCAGATCGTCAGTGAC
>DATDDW010000230.1:0-1657 GCA_036523615.1 Sphingomicrobium sp. | reverse complement strand
CTCCAGGCGGGGCCGGTGATCATCGAGGACGATTGCTTCATCGGCGCACGCTCGGAAGTGGCCGAAGGCGTGGTTGTCGAGCGCGGCAGCGTGCTGTCGATGGGCGTGTTCCTCGGCGCCTCGACCAAGATCGTCGACCGCGCGTCGGGCGAGGTCCATTACGGCCGAGTGCCGGAGTTTTCGGTTGTCGTTCCCGGCGCTCTGCCGGGCAAGGACGGCGGGCCGAGCCTCGCCTGCGCGGTGATCGTCAAGCGCGTCGACGAACGCACCCGCTCCAAGACCAGCATCAACGAGCTGCTCCGCGACTGATAAGCTGAGCTTATAGCTTCGACTCGCGCATTTGTTGGCCGTTGAGCGGTTGAATCGCCACTTTCGCGGGCATGAAACCGATCAAGCCAGAAGCGTTTGACCGCAACGCCGCGGAAGCGGCGGACGGCAAACTCGTCCATCCCGGCGCGATGATCCGCAGCGTGATGAACGGCAGCGACTGGCTGATCCTCGGCGTGCTCGCGCTCATCTGGGGCGGCGCCTTCTTCTTCATCGGCGTCGCCGTCCGCCACGTGCCGCCGCTGACCTACGTCTGGCTGCGCCTGACCATCGCCGCGGCCGCGATGTGGCTGTTCCTGGCGTTCAAGGGCCAGCGCATCGGCCTGCCGCGCCAGGTCTGGGGCTCGATCCTCGTTCTCGCTTTGCTCAACAATGCGCTGCCCTTCACTTTGTTCGGCTGGGGCCAGACCCATATCGCCAGCGGGCTCGCCTCGATCCTCAACGCCACGACGCCGATCTGGGGCGTCGTGGTCGCGCACTTCCTCACCCACGACGAGCGGATGAGCCCGCGCAAGATCGCCGGCGTACTGCTCGGCTTCGGCGGCGTCGCGACGATGATCGGCCCCTCGCTGCTGTCGAGCCTCGGCACCAGCGCGCTCGCGCAGCTTGCCTGCGTCACCGCGTCGCTGAGCTATGCGCTCGCCGCGGTGTGGGCGCGCCGCTTCAAGCGCATCGGCGTGTCGCCGCTCAGCGTCACCACCGGCCAGCTCACCGCCGGCGCCGTCGTAATGCTGCCGCTGTCGATGTTCGTCGATCATCCCTGGCAGCACGCGCTGCCGGCGCTCGGCGCCTGGGCGGCGATCGGTGCGCTCGCGCTGTTCTGCACGGCCTTCGGCTACGTGCTCTATTTCCGGCTGATCGATTCGGCCGGTGCGACCAATGCGCTGCTCGTGACCCTGCTCGTGCCGCCGGTCGCGATCCTGCTCGGTGGGCTGTTCCTCGCCGAGACTCTGGCGCCGCAGGATTTCCTTGGCCTCGGGCTGATCGCGCTCGGGCTGGCCGCGATCGACGGTCGGCTGATCACCTGGCTGGGGCGGCGCCGGCTTCAGCAACCAGCTTAGCCGCGGCCGGGCTGGTCCAGTCGAGGTCGCCGACGTAGCGCCACACTTCCTTGCCGTTGGCATCGAACAGGATCGTCGTCGGAAGCACTTCGGCGCCGAGCGCACCCGATAAGCTCATCTTGGGGTCTTGATAAGGTTCGAGGCTCGCGATCCGGTGCTGCTGCAGGAAGGCGACGACCGACGCGTGCGGCCCCATGTCCTGGCTGACCGCGACGACCTGCAGCGAGCCATTGCCCTGCCGCGCCAGCTGATCGAGCGTCGGCAGCTCC
>DATDDW010000229.1:0-10566 GCA_036523615.1 Sphingomicrobium sp. | reverse complement strand
AACTAGCGGCATGCAGCCGACGCGGCTAATGGCCCCGCATGGAAGTCCTGGACGCTCCCCGCATCACGCCCGAGACGGTCGCCGAGCATGGCCTCTCGCCCGAGGAATATGACCGCATTCTGAAAGCGCTCGGGCGCGAGCCGAACCTGGTAGAGCTCGGCATCTTCTCCGTCATGTGGTCGGAGCATTGCAGCTACAAGAGCTCGCGCGTCCACCTGAAGAAGCTGCCCACCGAGGCGCCGTGGGTGATCTGCGGGCCGGGCGAGAATGCCGGCGTGATCGACATCGGCGACGGCGACGCGGCGATCTTCAAGATGGAGAGCCACAACCACCCGTCGTACATCGAGCCCTATCAAGGCGCCGCGACGGGCGTCGGCGGCATCCTGCGCGACGTCTTCACCATGGGCGCCCGGCCGGTCGCCAACATGAATGCGCTGCGCTTCGGGCGGCCCGATCATCCGAAGACTCGGCACCTGGTCGCGGGCGTGGTCGCCGGCATCGGCGGCTACGGCAATTGCGTCGGCGTCCCCACCGTCGGCGGCGAAGTCAATTTCGACGCGGCCTATGACGGCAACATCCTGGTCAACGCGATGACCGTCGGCGTCGCGAAGACCGACAAGATCTTCTACTCGGCCGCCGCCGGCATCGGGAACCCGGTCGTCTACGTCGGCTCGAAAACCGGCCGCGACGGCATCCACGGCGCGACCATGGCCAGCGCCGACTTCTCCGAGGACAGCGAGGAGAAGCGCCCGACGGTACAGGTCGGCGACCCCTTCACCGAGAAGCTGCTGATCGAGGCCTGCCTCGAGCTGATGGCGTCGGACGCGATCGTCGCCATCCAGGACATGGGCGCCGCCGGGCTCACTTCCTCCTCCGTCGAGATGGCGAGCAAGGGCGGCGTCGGCATCCGGCTCGACATGAACAAGGTGCCGTGCCGCGAAACCGGCATGACGCCCTACGAGATGATGCTCTCCGAAAGCCAGGAGCGCATGCTGATGGTGCTGAAGCCCGGCCGCGAGGCCGAGGCCGAGGCAATCTTCAGGAAGTGGGAGCTCGACTTCGCGGTGATCGGCGAGGTGACCGACACCGGTCGCATGGTCCTCGAGTTCGACGGTGAGGTGGTGTGCGACATTCCGCTCGGCCCGCTCGCCGACGAGGCGCCGCTCTACGAGCGGCCCTATGCGGTGCCGAAAGCGCCCGAGCCGCTGGCCGACATCCCGAAAACCACCGACATCGGCGCGGACCTGTTGAAGCTCATGGGCTCACCCGCGCTCGCCAGCCGCCGCTGGGTGTGGGAGCAGTACGACCAGTCCGTCGGCGCCGACACGGTGCAGCGCCCGGGCGGCGACGCCGCGGTGGTGCGCGTCCACGGCTCGAAGAAGGCGCTGGCGATCACCAGCGACTGCACGCCGCGCTATTGCTACGCCGATCCGTTTGAAGGCGGGAAGCAAGCGGTCGCCGAGGCCTATCGCAACCTCTCAGCGGTCGGCGCGAAGCCGCTGGCGATCACCAATTGCCTCAACTTCGGCAACCCCCAGCGGCCCGAGATCATGGGCCAGTTCGTCGGCTGCATCGAAGGCATGGCCGACGCGTGCCGGTCGTTGGACTTTCCGGTCGTGAGCGGCAACGTCAGCCTCTACAATGAGACCAAGAACGAGGACGGCTCGAGTATAGCGATCCTGCCCACGCCGGCGATCGGCGGCGTCGGCTTGCTCGACGATTGGGAGAAGAGCGCAACGATCGCGTTCAAGGAGCCGGGCGAGACTCTGGTCCTCATCGGGCACTCGACCGGCCATGTCGGCCAGTCGCTGTGGCTCGATATCTGCCACGGCCGCCGCGCGGGTTCGCCGCCCCCGGTCGACCTGTGGGTGGAGCGGCGTCTCGGAGAAAGCGTGCGTCAGATCATCCAGCGAGGCCTGGCTTCAGCGGTTCACGACGTGAGCGACGGCGGCGCGCTGGTGGCGATCGCCGAGATGGCGCTCGCCGGAGGCATCGGCGCCGAGATCAAGCTGCCGTCAGCACCCAATGCGGCCGCGATCCTCTTCGGCGAGGACCAGGGGCGAATGCTGATTGCGACGCGCGACCCGGTCCAGCTGACAGCCATCGCCAATTCGGTGGAGCTGTTCGCGACCGACATTGGAACGACGGGAGGCGATGCGCTGATGATCACCTCGAGCACGCTCGGCACCAGCCAGTCGATCCCGCTCGCCGACCTCCGCGCTGCGCACGAAGGCTTCTTTCCCAGGCTGATGGGCAGCGAGCTGACGCCGGAGTTCTAGTCTCCTCCCCGAGCTTGTCTCGGGGAGGGAGGCCGTGCGAAGCATGGTGGAGGATTTCTGCATTGCTTGCTCGCCCGCCGCCGACTGTCAGATGCGACCGAACCCCTGATTGTTGACCTTGCGGCCGAACCGGGAAGCGGGCGCTCGGGTCATCAGCGGGTTGGTCGCCTTGTCGAACAGCTCGACCGTCTGGTCGAACAGCTGCCTGAGCTCGACCACCTGCGGGACCAGCTCGTCGGGGAAGCGGTGAGTCTCGACGCACAGCCGCGCGGTCTGCTCGATGAGCTCGGCGATGGTCGCCAGCGGCTCGGCGCCGAGCTGGCGCGATTCGCCCTTGAGCGTGTGCGCGGGGATGACCAGCGCGGCCGTGTTCTGCTCGCGCATCGCGTCCTCGATCTGGGCGATCGACTTGACGCCGTCCTCCTTGAAGTAACTGAGAATCCGAATGAAGCCCGGGCCAAGCTCGCTCCGGCTCTTCTCGAAATGACCCCAGTCGATGATGTCCCGAGCTTCGTCGGTCACACCTTGCTCCTCAAACGCCGGATGCCTCCGGCCTTGGTCCCACCGCTCCACGGGATAGGGGTGAAAGGGTAAAATTTGCCTTAGCGCCGGCCTTTGTCGAACGGGTTGGAGCGGCCGCGGAATTCCAGGCGCAGCGGAATTGGGCCGAGCTGAAGGTCGCGCCGCATCGCGTTGAGCAGGTAGCGGCGATAGCTCTCGGGAAGCTCCTCGAGGCGGTTGCCGAACACCACGAAAGTCGGCGGGCGGGTCTTCACCTGGGTGATGTAGCGCAGCTTGATCCGCTGGCCCTTGGGCGCGGGCGGCGGGTTGGCCTCGACCGCATCCTCGAACCAACGGTTGAGCTCGCCGGTCGGCACGCGCCGGCCCCACGCCTCGCGCAGCTCGAACGCGACCTTGAGCACCACGTCGATGCCCTTGCCGGTCTTGGCCGAGACGGTGAGCAGCGGCACGTCCTTCAATTGCGCAAGGCCCTCGGCGAGCGCCGCCTTGACGCCGTTGAACAGTGCCGACGCATTCTCCGCCACGTCCCATTTGTTGAGCGCGAGGATCAGCGCGCGGCCCTCCTCGAGCACCTGGCTGGCGATCTTCAGGTCCTGCGCCTCGAGGCCGCGCGTGGCATCGAGCAGAAGCACGACGACTTCGGCGAAATCGATCGCGCGCCGCGTGTCTGCGGCGGATAAACGCTCGAGCTTGTCGTCGATTTTGGCCCTTTTTCGAAGGCCCGCGGTGTCGACCAGCTGGACCGGGTGGCCGTCCCACTCCCAGGCGATGCTGATCGAATCGCGGGTGATGCCCGCCTCGGGGCCGGTGATCATCCGCTCCTCGCCCAGCATCTTGTTGACAAGAGTGGATTTTCCGGCGTTCGGCCGCCCGACGATCGCCAGCTTGAGCGGCGCTCTTGCCAGGTCTTCCGGCGCCTCTTCCACTTCCTCCTTGCCCTCGATCAGCGGCTGCAGCGCTTCGAACAGGTCGGCGACGCCTTCGCCATGCTCGGCGCTGATCGCCACCGGCTCGCCGAGGCCCAGGCGGTAAGCCTCTAGCACGCCGCTCTCCGCGGACTGCGCTTCGGCCTTGTTGGCCACGACGATTACCGGCGTGGTCTCGACGCGCAGCCAGCGGCCGATCTCCTCGTCGAGCGGCGTAAGCCCCTCGCGAGCATCGACGAGCAGCAGAGCCGCGTCGGCTTCGCGGACCGCCGCCTCGGTTTGCTTGCGCATCCGCCCCGGAAGTGTGTGCGCGTCCTGGTCCTCGAAACCAGCGGTGTCGATCAGCCGGAACTGGAGCCCGAGCAGCTTGGCTTCGCCCTCGCGCCGGTCGCGCGTCACACCGGGCCGGTCGTCGACCAGCGCGAGGCGCTTGCCGACGAGCCGATTGAACAGCGTCGACTTGCCGACGTTGGGCCGGCCGATGATGGCGACGGTGGGCAGAGGCATGGCGCGCCGATAGCAGCGCCTCAGCGCAGCCTAAAGCTTTAGCGGTACGCGGTCAGCCGGGCGTGGTCGTCGTAGATATAGAGCGTCGAATTGGCCACGACCGGAGCCAGGCTGATCGGGGCGCCGACATTGGTCTGGCTCTGGTAGGAGCCGGTCGCCGGGTCGATGTTGATGATCACGCCGTTGGAACCGGTCACGATCAAACGGCCGCCAGCGAGTATCGGGCCGGAATAGTCGATCTCGCCCGTCTTCGACTTGGGCTTCAGGAATTGGGGCAGCTGGGCAATCCAGCGGATGTGGCCGTTCTGGCGATAGATGCACATCAGCTTCGCGTCGTTGGTGATGACGAAGACCCAGTCGCCGGCGACCCACGGGGTGTCGATGCCGGCGATGTTGAGCTCCCACAGCCGCTGGCCCGACACGAGGTCTAGCGCGACCATTCGCCCGCCGACGCCGACAGCGAAGACCTGGCCGGTGTCGATCACCGGATCGGCGTCGATGTCGCTGAGCGAGGAGACGCTGGTGCGGATGCTCGTCCGCTGCAACGTGTCCTGCCACACCTGCCGCCCGTTCTCGTAGCGCAGCGCGTTGAGCTCACCCGAGGAGAAGCCGGCGACGACCGTCCCCTGCCCGACCGCGGGCGACGCCGAGCCGAAAATGCCGGCGATTTCGACCGACGCGGCCTGCGACCAGTTGGTCGACCCGTCATCTTCCTTGAGCGAGTAGATCTGGTTGTCCTGGCTCATCACATAGAGCGCGCCGTTGGCGACCGTCGGTGAGCCGCGCAGCGGCCCGCCGGGCCGCACCTTCCAGATGATTCCACCGGTGCGCTCGTCGAGCGCGGAGACGTAGCCGAGACCGTTGGTCGAATAGATGCGGCCGTTGTCGTAGGCGATTCCGCCGCCGTAGAGCGAGCGCTCGCTGCCGCGGTCGTCGGGCGTCTGGCTCGCCCAATACAAGCCGCCGGTCCGGGCATCGAACGCTCGCACCGCGCCAAGCGTATCGATCGTGTAGACGCGGCCATTGGCGACGATCGGCGCTGCGCCGAGCCGCGCGGTCAGGCTGCTGCCCCGCCCCGCCTGCACAGTGAACGCCGGCCCCAGCGCGGCGCCCAGCGCAAGCTGGCCCATCGACTTGGTCGCGTTGCCGCCGGACTGGGCCCAGTCGCTGTTCGCCACCGCCGGCGGCAGGCTGAACGGCAGCGCCTGGGTTTGCGGGTCGACCTCGACGTCACCCTCGCTGGTCAGCACCGCAATGCGCTCGCCGAGCACCGGGGTCTTCGGCTTCGAGCCCTTCCTCAACACGCTGCAGCCGCTCGCCGCGAGAGCAGCGGCAATCAGGATCGCAACTTTGAAATGCTTCGATCTGCTCATTCTTGGTCCTACTGGGCGGTCGGGCCGAGCGCGGAGCTAGCGTCCGCGCCGAGGCTCCCGGCGATCTGTATGGCGCGACCCCGCAGCGAGTCCGGCACATCCTTGTCCTTGGCCAGCGTGGCGAACAGCTGTCCCGCCTGCTGCTTCTTGCCTTGCTTGATCAGCGCCAGCGCCGTCATCTCGCCGGCGGAGCCGAACCAGGGGTTGCCGGGCTTGGCCAGCGGCTCGAGGCGAGAAATCACCTCCTGCGGCTGGAGCTGGTCGAACTCGAGCGCCGTCTGGCGGATCAGCGCCGCGTCGCGGTAGGGCTGCGGCAGGCTGCTGTCGTTCGCGATGTCCTTGTATTTGGCCGTCGCGAGCTTGAGGTCGTTCTGCTGGATGGCGAGCGCGGCGCGCGTGAACAACGCCGACGCGCGCACCGAATTGCTGCCGCTCTCGGCGAGCGTATCGAGCTGCTGCGGGGCCTTGGTCGTATTGCCCGAGCCAATGTCCTTGTAGATACCCTGGAGCTGCTCGACCTCGGCTTCCGAGCGATCGACCTTGTGTTGCTGGTACCAGATGTATCCGCCGCTCGCCGCGAGGAAGATCAGCAGCCCGCCGATCAGCCAATTGCCGTAGTTCTTGAAGAAGTCGCGAAGCTGGTCGCGACGCAGGTTCTCGTCGACCTCGCGAACGAACGTATCGGTAATGTCCGGGGGTTGCGCCAAAGACGGTCCTCAAGCAGCTCGGTCGGGGTTCCACATGCCGGTCGCTTCCCTTCCCCACCCTAGCTGAACGGAAGCTGGCGGCGCTTCGTCTAGCGGCAGACGAAAAAAAGGCAAACGGCGTTTACGGCTTGGGGCGGTAAGTCTGATCCGGAGTGGGGAAGCTGCGCGCGCGGACCTCCTCGGCATAGCTGCGCGCCGCCTCGCCAATGCGCGAGGCAAGGTCGTCGTAGCGTTTGACGAAGCGCGGAGTGCGCTCGAACAGCCCGAGCATGTCCTCGGTGACCAGCACCTGGCCGTCGCACTGCGCCGACGCGCCGATGCCGATCACCGGCGCCGAGACGCGGCTGGCGACCTCGCCGGCGATATGTTCGAGGACGCCTTCAACCACGATGCTGAAAGCGCCCGCCTGGTCGACTGCCATCGCGTCGCTGATGATCCGCTCCGCCTCGGCCTGCTCCCGCCCGCGCGCACCGTAGCCGCCGAGCATGTTCACCGCCTGCGGCGTCAGCCCGACGTGGCCGATCACCGGGACTCCGCGATGCGTGAGGAAATCGATCGTCGGCGCCATCGCCTCGCCGCCCTCTAGCTTAACCGCCGCGCAGCCCGTCTCCTTCATGATCCGCGAGGCCGAGGCGAAGGCCTGCTCCGGGGAGCCCTCGTAAGACCCGAACGGCATGTCGACGCCGACCAGCGCGTGCCAGCTGCCGCGCACCACCGCGGCGCCGTGCGCGCACATCATCTCCATCGTCACGGGTATGGTAGAGGGCAGGCCGTAAATGACCTGGCCGAGGCTGTCGCCGACCAGCAGCATGTCGCAGTGCGGGTCGAGCAGCTGCGCCATGCGCATCGTGTAGGCCGTCAGCATGACGATCGGCTGCTCGGTCTTGAAGCCGTTGCCGTCGGGGACCTTGCGCGCACGGATAGACGGCGCCGTCATCCGCTTGCCCGGCACCGGAACCGGCGTCGCCCGGCTCGTCGAAGTGTCGATGGTGAAGGTCGACATGCGTGCCCTTTAGCGGCGGCTGCAGGGCCCAACCAGCCCTAGCCGCTACTCGGTCGGGCCCAGCCGCTCCTCCCACTGCGCACCTTCGGCGAGCGAAATCGAATTGAGCACCGCAGTGCTCTGGTCGCGAAGCACGGCGAAGGCCCGGCGTATGGCGCACGTCGCCTCGTCCTGGCAGTCGCCGCACGGCGCGTAGAAATTGACGCTCGCGCAGGACACCAGGGCGATCGGGCCCTCCATCGTCCGCACGATCTCGCCGAACGAGATTTGCTCGGGCGGCCGCGCGAGCTTGTACCCGCCCTTGGGGCCGCGGGCGCTCTTCACCAGACCGGCCTTCTTGAGGTCGAGCATGATCAGCTCGAGGTATTTGGGCGGCACGCGCTGCGTTTCGGCGATGCGGCTGAGCTGCACCGGCGCCCCGCCCTGCTCTTCGGCGAGAAAGAGCAGCGACCGGAGCGCATATCGGGTCTTCTGGGCGATCATTGTTGAGCCAAGCCTAGCCGGAGTCCGCCGCCGGGCTCAATCCTTCGGGCCGGGCCCAAATGAACGCTATTTAACCTTGCTGCCACGGCGGTGTGAGTTGCCCCGCCATATCGGCCACGCTGCCGGCCCGTCTGTCCCGCCGGCGAAGAGGAGGAAGCAGATGAAAAGGTTGATCGCGTCGCTTGCCGCGGCCGCGCTTATCGCGACGCCGGCGGTCGCCCAGACGGCGAAAGCGTCCAAGCCCGTCGCCAAAGAAGCCAAGGCTGAGAGCGAGTCGCCGAAGACCGAGGCCAAGGAACATAAGGCCGCAGCTCGTCATCATCATGCGGCAAAGTGCGGCTGCCCGTCGAAGTACGCGAAGCATAAGGGCAAAGCCCACAAGGCTAAGGCCAAGAAAGCCGCCAGCGACACCACCAAGAGCTGATTGGTCGCGCCCCCTGCGGCGCTCACCGCCACAGCCGTCCGGAACTGGCAGACTCCCGGTTCCGGGCGGTTTTTTGTCGAGATGAACGGCATTTAACTTCGCTTCCACCGGGCTGTGAAACCGTAGCTTCTAGTCGCCCGCTGCCGGCGCTTTTCGGCCGGGATAAAGGAGCACACAGGAATGAAGAAGTTGATCAGCTCGGTCGCGGCGCTCGCGATCATCGCTACGCCGGCGGTCGCAGCTCAGAAGTCGACGCCGTCGACGAAGACCGTGACGACGAAGTCGGGCAACACCAAGGCGACGACCACTGTTTCGACCAAGGGCGACACGACCACGGCCAAGACGACGGTGACCAAGGCCAAGAAGTCGACCCACAAGGCCAAGAAGCACAAGGCCAAGAAGCACAAAGCCAAGAAGCACTCGAAGAAGGCCGCCGCCAAGAAGGCTGCGCCGAAGAGCGACACGACCAAGGGTTAAGAGTTGACGCCGGATCGTACAGCGCTGCCCAGCATCCTCCCGCTGTGCGACGCTGTACGGTCGGCTATATTGCGTCGCATGCCGCGGAGCTCTGACTGCTGATGGGCCGCAAGATCCTGCTGGTCGAGGACGATCGCGAAACCGCGACCTACCTCGCCAAGGGCCTGACCCAGGAAGGCCACAGCGTCGAACAGGCGACCAACGGCCAGGAAGGGCTGTTTCGCGCCACCGACGGCAGCTTCGACCTGATCATTCTCGACCGGATGCTGCCGGTCCTCGACGGGCTCTCGGTGCTGAAAGCGCTGCGCGCCGCGCACATCGAGACTCCGGTCCTGATCCTTTCCGCTCTCGCCTCGGTCGGCGACCGCATCGAGGGGCTCGAACACGGGTCGGACGATTATCTCGTCAAACCTTTCTCGTTCGCCGAGCTGCTCGCGCGCGTGAACGCGCTGCTGCGCCGGCGCGAAGCGCGCGTCGACCCGGCCGAGCATCGGCTGACCGTCGGCGACCTCGAGATCGACCCGCTGTCGCGGACCGTGAAGCGTGCCGGCAAGAAGCTCGAATTGAAGCCGCGCGAATATCTCCTGCTCGAATATTTCGCTCGCAACGAAGGGCGCGTTGTCACCCGCACCATGCTGCTCGAGCAGGTGTGGGACTATCACTTCGACCCCGGGACCAACGTGATCGACGTCCACGTCAGCCGCCTTCGGCGCAAGCTCGACGAGGGCTTTGAGAAACCGCTGCTGCACACGGTGAGAGGCGCGGGCTACATGCTCGGCGCCTAGCGTTCTAATAAGGGCCTGCTGTGCCCACGACCATCCGCATTGCGCTGCTGGCAGGAATGCTCGCCCTGCTGTCGAACCTGGCGGTGATCGGCTTCATCCACTGGCGCACGCACGACGAAGCGATCGCGACCATGCAGCGCGATGTGATCGAACAGGGCAAGGTCCTCGCCGACGTCTATGAATCGGGCGGCAAGCCGGCGCTCCAGGACGCGATCGAAGACACGATCGCTTATGCCGACCCGCAGACGATCGTCGCGATCCTCGACCCCCACGCCCGCCAGCAGCAGGGCAATCTCGCCGCGATCCAGTGGCCGCCGCAGCCGCTTCAGGGCTACCGCACCGCGCTGGTGCGGCTCCAGGGCCAGCCGACGCCGCGCGAAGCGGCTGTCGTGCTCCATCGCCTGCCGACCGGGCAGTGGCTGGTTAGCGGCCGCATTGCCGGCGAGGGCCTCGCGATACGCGAGACGCTCGAGCGCTCGCTGCTCATTGCCATCCTCGTGGCCGGGCTCCTCGGGCTGCTCTGCGGCGTCATCCTCGCCCATTATGTCGGCCAGCGGATCGGCGACATTGCCGCCGTCGCCAACCGCATCAGCGCGCGCGACCTGTCGCGGCGGGTTCCGGTGTCGCGCGCGGGCGACGCATTCGACCGCCTCGGCCAGCAGATCAACGCGATGCTCGACCGGATCACGGGCCTGATGGACGAGCTTCGGATGCTCACCGATTCGCTCGCCCACGACCTGCGCTCGCCGGTCAGCCGGCTGCGCGCCGCCGCCCAGGCCGCCGCCGAAACGCACGAGCCGGCCGAGCAGGAGGAGCTGCTCGCCAGCGTCGTCCGGCAGGCCGACGCGCTAATGCGGATCCTGACCTCGGTGCTCGAGATCAGCCGCTCCGAAGCGCTCACCGGGCGCAAGCAGTTCGCCTGGTTCGACGTCAGCGAGCTCGCCGCCGAGCTCGCCGAAATGTACGACCCCTTGGCAGAGGAGCGCGGCGCGGTGCTCGAATATCAACGGCCCAAGGGTCCGGTGCCCCTGTTCGGCCACCGCCAGCTGCTCGCCCAGGCGGTGAGCAACCTCGTCGAGA
>DATDDW010000228.1:0-5555 GCA_036523615.1 Sphingomicrobium sp. | reverse complement strand
CGGCTCGCCCGTCGAGACTTTCGACGTTTTGATCCTCCGCGCCGGCTTCAACAACTCCTGGACGCACTGGAACAACCTACAGCGTGCCCGGGCGCAGTACGTCCACGACCAGTGGGCGCGGGACACGCAGCTGGCCATGGGCGGCCTCGCGGGACGCGGAATCTTCGTCCACCTCTACTTGAACGGCCTCTACTGGGGCCTCTACAACCTGGTCGAGCGGCCGAACGCCTCCTTCGGCGGGTCGAGGTCGAGGACGTGGAGTAGGGGGGCAGATGTCGTTCGTCCTGAGCGGAGCGCGAAGCGCGTAGTCGAAGGGCGCATGGCACGACCGCATCAGCTACGCCCTTTGACTACACTCAGGACGAGCGGATTCGTTGTGCTCTGCACAACCGCTCTTCTCGCCGGCTGCCGCGCCCAGCCGACCCAGCCGCGCTTTCCGCCTGCGCACCGCGACGTCGCGCCGATCGTCGGCGATGCTTTTTCCACCGAGGACGTGCGCGACCGGCTGGGCGAAGCCGAACAGGTGATGGAGCTCGCTGGCGTCAAGGGCGGCATGTCGGTCGCCGACGTCGGGGCAGGGCAGGGCTATTATACCGTCCGCCTCGCCAAGGTTGTCGGCGCCAAGGGCCGCGTCCTCGCCGAAGACATCATGCCCGAGGTGCGCGACGAGCTCAGCGACCGCGTGCAGCGCGAGCGGCTCGATAATGTCGCGGTGAAGCTCGGCACTGCCGACGACCCGACGCTGCCGTCGCAGTCGTTCGACCGCGTGTTCCTCGTCCACATGTATCACGAGGTGCAGTCGCCTTACGCTTTCCTCTGGCATCTGCGCGAAGGCGTGAAGCCTGGCGGGCTCGTCGTCGTGGTCGATGCCGACCGGCCGGTCCTGCGGCACGGTATCCCGCCGGCGCAGGTGAAGTGCGAATTCGCTGCGCTCGGCATGCAGCCAGTGAAGTTCAGCCTGCTCGCCAGCCGCGAGACCTATTTCATGGCGTTTCGGCTGGCGCAGCCCCGCCCCGCGCCGGAGAAGATCAGGGCCTGCGGCGGCTAGAGGTAGCCGAGGCTCCTCAAGCTCGTGCAGCGCGAGCCGGCGAAGACCAGATGGTCAATCACGGCGCAGTCGAGCGCTTCGGCGGCCGCGGCGAGGCGGCGCGTCGCACGCCAGTTCGACTCGCTGGGCCCAGGGTCGCCGCTCGGATGATTGTGGGCGAGGACGATGCCGGCGCTGCCGTGCTCGGCGGCATCGGCGATGATGTCCTTTAACGGAAAGGCTGCGCCGCTTTCGTCCCCGGCATGGCGCGATAGGTGAACGCAGCGCGCGCGATCGTCGAGATGGGCGACCCACAAGCTTTCGCGCGAGCGGTCCGAATCGGCCATGCATCCGGCAAAGAACTGACGAGCGGCGGCGAGGCCATCGAGCTTCAGCGGGAGTTCGGCACGCTGATACCGCATGCCTGTTCAATATTCCGGGCACCCGTTCCGGCCCATTTCAACCGAATCCGAAACGGCGCCGAAGCGGATCAATCTGACCACCCTTGGAGCCGCCGCTGACGCGGTTTAGGGTTGCTTCCGATGCGCCAATACCTCGACCTCATGCAGCGGATCCTCGACCAGGGCGTCGAGCAGAAGGACCGCACCGGCACCGGCACCTTGTCCTGGTTCGGCGCCCAGATGCGCTTCGACCTCGCCGACGGCTTTCCGCTGCTGACGACCAAGAAGCTGCACCTGCGCTCGATCATCGTCGAGCTGCTGTGGTTCCTGCGCGGCGACACCAACATCGCCTGGCTCAAGGAGCGCAACGTGCGAATCTGGGACGAGTGGGCTGACGAAAATGGCGACCTCGGCCCGGTCTACGGCAAGCAGTGGCGCGATTGGGAATCGGCCGACGGGCGTCACATCGACCAGATCGCTAACCTCGTCGAGCTCATCAAGCGCGACCCTTATTCGCGGCGGCAGATCGTCACTGCCTGGAACCCGGGCGAAATCTCGAAAATGGCGCTGGCGCCCTGCCATTGCCTGTTCCAGACGCAGGTCGCAGCCGGGCGCCTCAACCTCCAGCTCTACCAGCGCAGTGCCGACATTTTCCTCGGGGTGCCGTTCAACATCGCTTCCTACGCGCTGCTGACGCACATGCTGGCGCGCGAGTGCGGGCTCGAACCTGGCGCGTTCGTGTGGACCGGCGGCGACTGTCACCTCTACTCCAACCACCTCGAACAGGCGCGGTTGCAGCTCACGCGCGAGCCGCGTCCGCTGCCGCGGCTCGTGATCAAGGACCGCGGCCAAGGGCTATTCGGCTACGAAGCCGAGGATTTCCTGTTCGAGAACTACGAGCCGCACCCGCACATCGCTGCCCCCGTCGCAGTCTAATTTGCGGGCCTCACGTGGCTGACGAAGAACGGCGGATAAGCGCCGCATTGGTTCTGGAACGGTTGATAGGGCGGAGCCGCCAGCGCTGACCATTGCAGCGGCTGCCCTTCCATCAGGAACTGCTCGGCGACCATCACGGCATGATCGGCCCGGCCGGGCTCATGGTAGATCACCGCCGTGCCGTTGAAGATGGTTCCGGCTGGCCAGACCGGCATCAGCAGCGCGCCCGTCCGATTGCCGCGAAACAGCAGGCAGCCGCCGTCGTAGACGAGGCTGCCGGACAGCGCCGTCGTGGCGACGGGCTGGTAGGGCGCCGTGGCGATCTGGAGCGGGCGGAGCGGGTGAATCGTGGGGACTCGGCTGTAGCTGGCGCACCCGCTCAGCGCCAATGCACAGATCAGCCCCGCCTTACGCATGTCTCATTCCGCCGTGCCTTTCCCGAAAATAACGCTACCGCAATGGAGCCGTTCCGGCGGCACAGCGTTACCAAAAACCGTCACGTTAGGAGGACCTCATGTTTCAGAAGATCGTTACTGTCACCCTTGTCGGTACCGCGCTGGTGCTTGCGGCATGCAACACCGTCCGCGGCGCGGCCAAGGACGTGAACTCGGTCGCTAACTGCACCGAGAATACGATGAACGGGCAGGGCTGCCACTAGAGTTCAGTGGACATACAGCTGTTTCGGTGATTCATTATCGTTCTGCACCCTTAACGGAGGAACGATGATGAATCACAAGCTGGTGGCGCTGGCGTTGATCGCCGCAGGTCTGGCGATTGCCGCGTGCAATACCGTACGTGGCGCTGCGCAAGACGTGACCTCGGTCGCCAATTGCACGCAGAACACGATCAACAGCGGCTACTGCAAGTGACCTCGCCGGCTTCGGCCGGCCAGCGCGGAAGAACCCGCCGGAGCTGAAACTCCGGCGGGTATTTTCATTCGGCGAAGGGCGCCGCGGGTTCACACCCGCAGACGCTTAGTCCTGCAGATAGTCGCCGGCGTCGGCGTCCAGGCCGTGCCCGCTCGGCACGACCTCGCCGAGCGGATCATCGCCGGTGCCGGTGTCGTCGCGCGGTGAGCGCGCCTTTTCCGCGGCGCGAAGCTCCTCGGCCGATTCGGGCGCGATCAGCGCTTCCTGCATCCGCCGGTGCGCGGCGCGAAGCGCGGTGTCGCGCGACGAAGCCGCGACGCGCAGGCGGTTCATGCCGGCGCCGGTTCCGGCGGGGATCAGACGCCCGACGATCACATTCTCCTTGAGGCCCTGGAGAACGTCGACCTTGCCCTGGACTGCAGCCTCGGTCAGCACCCGCGTCGTCTCTTGGAACGAGGCGGCCGAAATGAAGCTGCGGGTCTGGAGGCTTGCCTTGGTGATGCCGAGCAGCACCGGCTTGCCCTGCGCCTTCTTCTGCTTCTTCTCGAGCCTTGCGTTGATCTCGTCCATCTCGTCGCGATCGACCTGCTCGCCCGGCAGAAGCGTGGTGTCGCCGCTGTCGGTGATCTCGACCTTCTGCAGCATCTGGCGAACGATCACCTCGATGTGCTTGTCGTTGATCTTCACGCCCTGGAGCCGGTAGACCTCCTGGATCTCGCTGACGAGATATTCGGCGAGCGCCTCGACTCCGAGCACCTCGAGGATGTCGTGCGGATCGGGTGAACCGCCGACGAGGTTGTCGCCGCGCTTCACATAATCGCCTTCCTGGACCTCGATCATCTTCGACTTGGGCACCAGATACTCGACCGGCTCGGACCCGTCGTCCGGCACGATCGCGATCTTCCGCTTGGCCTTGTAGTCGCGCATGAAGGTCACCTTGCCCGAGACCTTGGCGATGATCGCATTCTCCTTCGGCTTGCGCGCTTCGAACAGCTCGGCGACGCGCGGCAGACCGCCGGTGATGTCCCGCGTACGCGCCGCTTCGCGCGGCATACGCGCCAGCACTTCGCCGGCCTCGACCTGCTGCCCGTCCTCGACGGCGACGATGGCTCCGGCAGCAAGACGATAGACGCCCGCTTCCTTGGCCTTGGCGCCGGTCAGCGTCAGGCGCGGGTGCAACGCCTCCTTCTTCGACTTGCTGCCGGTGTCGTCGGTGACCACGCGCTGCGTGATGCCCGTCGACTCGTCGATGACCTCGGTCATCGTGCGGTTCTCGATCAGGTCCTGGTATTTCACCGTACCGGCCTTCTCGGTGATCACCGGGCTGAACGAGGGGTCCCACTCGGCGATGCGATCGCCGCGGCTGACGATGTGTCCGCTCTCGCACAGCAGGTGCGCGCCGTAGGGCACGCGGTGCGTCGAAAGCTCGCGGCCGTCCATGTCGAGGATGGCGATCTCGCCCGAGCGCGACAGCGACAGGTGCCGGCCGCGCGGGTCGACGATCGTCGGCATGTCGCGAAGCTCGATCGTGCCGTCGACCGGCGACTCGAGGTTTGACTGCTCGTTGAGCTGCGCCGCGCCGCCGATGTGGAAGGTCCGCATCGTCAGCTGCGTGCCCGGCTCGCCGATCGACTGGGCAGCGATCACGCCGACTGCCTCGCCGATGTTGACCGGAGTGCCGCGCGCGAGGTCGCGCCCATAGCATTTGGCGCAGACGCCCTGTTTCGAGGCGCAGATCAGCGGGCTGCGGATCTTGACGCCCTGCACGCCGATCTCCTCGAGCTTGGCGACCATCGCCTCGTCGAGCAGCTCGCCCTCGTTGATCACCACTTCCCCGCTCTTCGGATCGACGATGTCTTCGGCCGTGGTGCGGCCGAGGATGCGCTCGCTGAGCGAGGCGATCGTCGCGCCGCCTTGGACGATCGCGCGCATCTCGAGCGCCCGCTCGGTGCCGCAATCCTCCTCGATGATCACCGCGTCCTGCGAGACATCGACCAGACGCCGCGTAAGATACCCTGAGTTGGCGGTCTTGAGCGCCGTGTCGGCGAGGCCCTTGCGGGCGCCGTGGGTCGAGTTGAAATATTCGAGAACGGTCAGCCCCTCCTTGAAGTTGGAGATGATCGGAGTCTCGATGATCTCGCCCGATGGCTTGGCCATGAGCCCACGCATGCCGGCGAGCTGCTTGATCTGCGCCTGGCTGCCGCGGGCGCCGGAGTGGGCCATCATGTAGATCGAGTTCAGGTCCGCCTGACGCCCGTTGGCGAGCTTCGGCGTTGCCGAAATCTCCTTCATCATCTCCTGGGCAACGCGGTCGCCGCAACG
>DATDDW010000227.1:0-5758 GCA_036523615.1 Sphingomicrobium sp. | reverse complement strand
TGGTGTCCGTGGTGGGCTGCGGCGTCGTAGTGGTCGTCGCCGGCTGCGTGGTAGTGGTCGTCGCCGGCTGCGTAGCCGAGGTCGTCGGCGCGGTGTTGGTCTGGGCGCCGCCGCCGACCGAGCCGTTCGCCGCAAGCTGCTCCTGGATATATTGCTTGAGTTCCGGCGAGATGCTGTTCGCGGTGCAGCCGCTGCTTTTCCCGCCCCCCGCGCCGATCGAGAGGACGTTGATCGAGACGCCGCAAACGTTGGCAGCGATGTTGATCGGGATCTGCGCGTTGATCGGGATGTTGGCCTTGTCGATCTTGAGGTCGAGCGCGAGGTTGTTGAGCACGTTCGACAGGTTGACGTTGACCAGCGACGGCACCGCGCTTGCTGCCCCGACGACTGCCGACCCGGCGCTCTTCACACCGTCCGCGGCGGACGAAACGGTCTTACAGGCGGCAGTTGCGACAAGCAGCAGAAGCGCTGGAGCAGTAATCAGCTTGGACATGACACGATCCTCTCTCGGCAGCCGTAACGCGCTGCCGGTGAGGATAGTTTCAGCCGTTCAGGGGCCCCGGAGGCTCAGCGCGAGGCCGAAATTGGACGAGCGATTGCACGGGGCGCAGCCTCAGCCTAGGCGCGCCGGATGGCCAGCCGTTTCGAGACATTCGCCGCGCTGCACGTGCCCGGCGACCCCGTGATCCTCTACAATATCTGGGACGTCGGCAGCGCGCATGCGGTGGTTGCCGCGGGTGCGAAAGCACTCGCGACGGGAAGCCATCCGGTGGCCGACGCCAACGGCTGGCCTGACGGGCAGCAGGTGCCGATCGACTTCGCGCTGGCCAACGCGAAGCGCATTGTCGAGGCTGTCGAGCTGCCGCTCACCGTCGATTTCGAAAGCGCTTATTCGGACGACCCGCAGCAGGGCGGCGCCAACGTCGCTCGGCTGAAGGAGACGGGCGCGGTCGGGTGCAATTTCGAGGACCAGGTGATCGGCGGCGAAGGCCTTCACCCGCTCGAGCTGCAGGTGAAGCGTATCGCTGCGATCCGCAGCGCGGTCGGCGACGATTTCTTCATCAATGCGCGGACCGATTTGTTTCTCAAGACACAGACTTACGACGATGCGCTGGTCGACCAGGTGGTCGAGCGCGGCAAGGGCTTCGCCGATGCGGGCGCGAGCGGCTTCTTCGTCCCGCGCCTGTCCGACCCCAAGCAGATCGAGCAGGTGGTGCGCGAAGTGCCGCTGCCATTGAACGTGATCGCCTTCCCCGGCGCGCCGGACAAAAAGGTGTGGGCGGACGCGGGCGTGGCGCGGATCAGCCACGGCCCCTTCCCGCACCGCGCGCTGATGGCGACGCTGACCGAAATGGCTTCGGTCGCAATCAACTAAGCGCGGCCGAACCGCCACCAGGCGACGCGCGGGCCGGACTTCAGCACCGTCTTGCGGAACAGCTGCGCGCCGACACGCAGGATCAGCGCGACCCAGGCCGCCTGCCACAGGATGGCGACGAGGTGCGGCCACCATTCGGGCCGCTCAGCGGCGCGGGCGAGCATCACCATCGGCGACGACAGCGGGAAGGCCGCCGCCCCAAGCGCCTGGAGCGAATCGGGCGTGTTGATGGCGGTCGAGGCGAGAGCGAAGATCAGCATCTGGCCGAAGGTCACCGGCAGCGACATGGTCTGGACTTCGCGCGCGGTCGACGCCTGCGCGCCGATCATCAGGAAGGCGGCGCCGAAGAGCAGGTAATTCATCGCGAAATAGATCACTGCAAGCGCGAGGAACCCGGTCCAGCCGACCGCGGGCGCGGGCAAGGAGGCGACTCCGCCGTGCTTGACCATCTGCAGCAGCAGCGCGCCGGCGCCGATCCACACGATCAAGGCGAGGACCGAGGCGGCGAGCATCGCGAACAGCTTGCCCACGAACATCGCATCGATGCGGATCGCCGCGGCGATCACCTCGATCACCTTGTTCGATTTCTCTTCGATCAGCTGCGACATCACCATCGTCGAGAGCATCAGCGTCAAGAAGAAGAGGCCTGCCTGGGCGATCCACGCGGTGGTCACGCGGTCGGCGACCAGCGACCCGGTCGACGAGCGGATCTCGGTCACGTGCACGTCGGGCTCCGGCTCAGCCGCGCTGTCGCGGGCGTTGGCCAGAAGCAGCTTGAGCTGGTTGACGGTCGCCGGGTCGCTGGCCAGCGCGCCGACCAGGTGCGGATGGTCGAAGCCGCCGCTCAAGACCGCGCGGACCGGCGGGTTGCGGCTGGCGAGCAGCCGCTGCTGCTGGGCGTCGAGGTTCGCTTCCGGACTATAGCCGACGATCTTTACGAGGGCCTGGTCGCCTGTCGCGTCGGCCAGCTCTTCGCGCGCGGCGGCAATCCGCTGATAGTCGCCATGCGGAGCGATCACGGCGATCACCGGCCGCTCGGTCTGGCTGGCGACGCGCGCGCCGATGCCGCCGAACAGCCCGCCCATCGCCAGCGGGAACAAGGGCGCGAGCAGGAAGAAGATGAAGGTCTTCGACAGCACCGTCGCCGAGAAGTCGCGGCGGGCGATGACGAAGGCCGAGCGGAGGAAGCGGGTCATTCGGGCTTCTCCGCTTCCATCTCGGCCGCTGCCTTGTTGCCCGCGATCGCCACGAACGCATCGTGAAGGCCGGGGCGCTCGATCGCCAGGGTCTCGATTCCGGCGCCGCCGTCGATCAGCGCCTTGAGCAGCGGCTCAGGACCGCTCTCGGGCAGCTCGAACACCCATTCCTCGCCTTCGCGGCGGGCAGCAGGCGGGATGGCGCTGCGCCACGGCCCGTCGCTGTTCCGGGTGCGCAAGCGGACGATCGGCCGCAGCCGCGCGCGGGCCTCGTCGACGCGGCCGTCGAACGCGATCCGGCCCTTGGCGATGATCGCGACCTCTTCGCACAGCCGCTCGGCGTGGGCGATCACATGGGTCGAGAAAATCACCGTGGCTCCCGCCCGCGTCTCGCGGCGGATCATCTCTTCCAGGCGCGCCTGGTTGATCGCGTCGAGCCCGGCGAAAGGCTCGTCGAGGACGATCAGCCGCGGCTTGTGCACGATCGTGCCCAGCAGCTGGACGATCTGCGCCATGCCCTTCGACAGGGTGCGGATCGGCTTGGTCGCCCAATCGCCGAGGCCGTGCTCGGCGAGCAGCGCGTCCGCGCGGCGGCGCCCCTCGGCGATCGGCAACCCGCGCAGCGAACCCATGAAGGCGATCGCATCGCGCGCGCGCATCGCCGGATAGAGGCCGCGCTCCTCGGGCAAATAGCCGATCTCGGGCGCCGCCTCGATCGGGCGTTCGCGGCCGAGCACGCGGCGCGTGCCGCTCGACGGGTCGATGATGCCGATGAGCATGCGCAGGGTCGTCGTCTTCCCCGCGCCGTTGGGGCCCAAGAGGCCGTAGATCGAGCCGGCGGGGACCGCGAGATTGACGCCGTCGACCGCCCGCGTCTCGTTGAAATCCTTGACCAGGTCGACCGCCTCGACCGCTATCCGTTCGTCCTGAGCTGGTCGAAGCACTGTTTTTCCTAAAGATTTCAAAGGCAGCCCTTCGACAGGGTCAGGGCGAACGGCTAAGTGCGGCCCCGTGCATAGGGGCCAAAGCCTTGCCGAAGCAATAAGAGGCGAAGCCGAGCGGCTCGGCTTTTGCGCCTGCGGTTTCGCGCGGGCCGACGCGGCCGACGCGGCGGGCCTCGACCTCCGCCGCTGGCTCGAAGCGGGGCACCACGGGACGATGGGCTGGATGGAAGCGCGCGCGGACCATCGCGTGTCGCCGCTGGCGCTGTGGCCCGACGCGAAGTCGGCGATCGCGCTGGGGATGAGCTACGCGCCGGCGGCGGACCCGCTGGCGCTCGCCGCGCGGCGAGAGCTCGGCCGCATCTCCGCCTATGCCCAGGGCGGCGACTATCACAAGACGGTGAAGAAGGCGCTGAAGGCGCTGGCGCGGTTCATCGTCGGGCGCGTTCCCTCGGAGCTGAAAGTCTTCGTCGACACCGCGCCGGTGATGGAAAAGCCGCTGGCGCAGGCGGCGGGGATCGGCTGGCAGGGCAAGCACACCAACCTCGTCAGCCGGGAGCACGGCAGCTGGCTGTTCCTCGGCGTCATCCTGACCAGCCTCGAGCTGCCGCCCGATGCACCGGCGGAGCAGGGTGTGCATTGCGGCACGTGCAGCCGCTGCCTCGATGCCTGCCCGACGCAGGCGTTCGTGGGGCCACACCGGATCGATGCGCGGCGCTGCATCTCCTACCTGACGATCGAGCACGACGGTTCGATCCCGCACGAATTCCGCTCGGCGATGGGCAACCGCATCTACGGCTGCGACGACTGCCTCGCGGTCTGCCCGTGGAACCGCTTCGCCGATGCCGCGGCCGCCAACCGCGCCTTCCTGCCCCGGGCCGAGCTGGCCGCGCCGCGCCTCGCCGACCTGCTCGCGCTCGACGACGCGGCGTTCCGGGCGCTGTTCGCCGGCTCGCCGATCAAGCGGATCGGCCGCAACCGAATGATCCGCAATTGCCTGATCGCCGCCGGGAACAGCGGCGACCGATCGCTGCGCGCGGCGATTCTTCCGCACCTTGCCGACCCTGATCCGGTCATCGCCGAAGCGGCGGAGTGGGCGGCTGGTCAGCTCGGATTTTCGAGATCGGAGATGCAGGCCGCCTGATCGGTATCGACGCCGGAGCGCGCGCGGGTGTCGACATGGGTCACGCGATACTGCCCGCCCGATGAGGGATATAGATAGGCGTCGAGCACGCAGCGGCGCGCGCGGAACTGCAGCTTCAGGCTGTTCCCCTCGCGGATCTGCAGCGCCGGATTCCCGAAATGGCCGACGAGCTCGGGCGCGGTGAGGCCGAGCAGCTGGCGCGGCTCCTGCGCGGTCGACGCCGGCGGCGGCGTGGGGACATTCTCGGTCGTCGGCTGCTGCCGAGTGGCGCAGGCGGCGAGGAGCAGGAAAGAGGCGAGGGCTAAGCGGCGCATGGGCTGACGATGCCCGCTCACGCTCGCCGAGGCAATGTTGCCGCGCGGTGAACGCGCCGCTACGCCGCGTCATCCTTTCTTGGCTGGAGATTGCATGACCGACCGCCGCCTCGACGTGCTGGCCATCGGCAACGCCATTGTCGATGTGATCGCCGACGCCGACGACGCCTTCCTCGAGCGCGAGGGCATGGCGAAAGGGGGGATGCGGCTCATCGACGCCGCGCAGGCCGAGCAGCTGTACGCGGCGATGGGGCCGGCGCGCGAGCTGTCCGGCGGATCGGCGGCGAACACGGTCGCGGGGCTCGCCTCGCTCGGGCTTGCCGCCGGCTTCATTGGCCAGCTCGGCGACGACCAGCTCGGGCAGATCTTCCGGCACGACATCCGCAGTCTCGGCGTGGCGTTCGACACGGTGCCGCGTGGGGATGTGGGGCCGACAGGCCGCTGCCTGATCGTGGTCACGCCCGACGCGCAGCGGACGATGAACACTTTCCTGGGTGCGGCGCAGAGGCTCGAGCCCGGCGCCGTCGATGCGGCCGACATCGCCGCGGCGAAGATACTCTATCTAGAGGGCTATTTGTGGGATCCCGAGGCGCCGCGCGCCGCGATGTACAAGGCGATGGACGTCGCGCACGATGCGGGAACGGCGGTCGCCTTCACTTTGTCCGACAGCTTCGTGGTCGACCGGCACCGAGCGCAGCTGTGGCAGCTGTTCCGCGAGAAGCGGGTCGACATCCTCTTCGCCAACGAAGCCGAGATCATGAGCCTGGCCGAGCACGACAGCGCCGACG
>DATDDW010000226.1:0-2863 GCA_036523615.1 Sphingomicrobium sp. | reverse complement strand
TGCCTTGAGGCCGTGCTCTTCGAGCAAGCCTGAGAGCCGCTCACGCGCCCCTTTGGTATAGCTCGCGAGGACGACCTTGCGGCCGCTTCGCCGAAGCTTGGCGACATGGTGGGCGACCGCTTCATAGACATTGGCCTGCTGCGCACGTTCGGGCGCGAAATCGCGCGCCGCTTCGACGCCGAAGTCGATCGTCCGCTCGCCGTCGGGCTCAGGGAAGGGTGAGGCGAGGTGGATCGGCCGCGCTTCGATCAGCTCGGCCCATTCCTCCTTGCCGAGGTAGAGCGCGGAGGACTCGAGCGGGCGGTAGCTGCCGGGCTCCGCCTCCTGCGCGTGGACGCGGTTCTGGTAATAGTCGTCGATCGCCTCGCGGCGCGCCTCGACCGCTTTGTCGGCGGCAGCGTCGCGAAGGATGATGTCATTCTCGCCCAAATGATCGAAGAGCGTCTCGAGCCGCTCCTCGAGCAGCGGCAGCCAATGCTCCATACCGGTCATTCGCCGCCCGTCCGACAGCGCCTGGTAAAGCGGGTCCTGCGTCGCCGTCGCGCCGAACTTCTCGCGATAGAGGGAACGGAAGTTCTTGATCGTGTGCTCGTCGAGCAGCGCCTCTGACGCGGGAATTAGGGTGAACGCCTCGGCCTTCTCGGTCGAGCGCTGATCGGCGGGATCGAAGCGGCGCAGGCTTTCGATCTCGTCGCCGAAGAAATCGAGCCGCAGCGCCCATTCCTCCCCCGCAGGGAACAGGTCGATGAGCGAGCCGCGGACGGCATATTCGCCATGCTCGGCCACGGTGTCGGTGCGCTGGTAACCAAGCATATTCAATTGCTCGATCAGCGAATCGCGCTCTATCCGCTGGCCCGCCGCTATCTGCCGCGTTAGCTGCCGCACGCGGAACCTCGTCAGCAGACGCTGCGAAGCCGCGCTGGTGGTGGCGACGAGGAGCTGCGGCTTTCGCCGCTTAGCCTGGAGTGCGTTCAGTGTCGCCAGCCGCTCGGCCATCACCCGCAGCGCGGGCGAGGCGCGGTCGTACGGGAGGCAGTCCCAGCCGGGCAGGGTCAGCACTTCCACTTCGGGCGCGAACAGCGGCACGGTTTCGGCGAGCGCGCGCATTGCCGCCTCGTCGGCGGCGATCACCACCGCGCGTGCCTGCTTGCTGCCGTGCGCCGCCCGCGCGAGGTCGGCCGCAAGCCAGGGCAGGAAGCCCGTCGGAACGCCGGCAAGAGTCAGCGGATTCTTGGCGCGAAGGACGCGCTGAAGCGGTTCGCTCATCGAGCGATCCGTACGTAATCGAGCTTCTGGAGCGCCTCCATGATGGACCCTTCGAAGCGCCCGGGCGGCTCGGCGGTTCCGTGCGCCCAGGCCAGGATATCGACGTCCTGTTCGTCGAGCATCGCCGCGAACTGCGCGCGCTCGGCCTGGCTCCACGACGCATGGTGCGCGTCGAAGAAGCCGCCGACCAGCAGGTCGGCTTCCTTGGTGCCGCGATGATGCGCGCGCCAGGCGAGGCGCTTCAGCTCCGGGTCGGAAGGCATGGCGGCCATTTAGGGAGAGTCGGCGCTCATTGCGAGCCGCGAGACTCGCGCTAACAACCAGCCATGCGTCCGGACATCCTCAACCCGCTTTTCGCCGAGGTGGAGGTGCTCAAGGGCGTCGGTCCGCAGATCGCCAAATTGCTCAAGCGGCTCGATCTCACCCGCGTGGTCGATGTGCTCTATCATCTGCCGACCGGCTCGATCGAGCGCGTCAAAGCGCCGGCGGCGAGCGCAAGCCTGCTCGGCCGCGTCGTCATCCTCGAACTGACGCCGTTGGACTCGCGCGAGAGCCGCTCGGGCCGCGGCCCGGCGCGCATCTTCGCCTCCGACGCCGAAGGCAACACGATCAGCCTGGTCTATTTCAACAATCCGGGCTGGGCGAAGCGCAGCCTGCCGCTCGGCCAGAAGCGGATCGTGTCGGGGAAGCTCGAGCAGTACGGCGACGAATGGCAGATCATCCATCCCGAGGTCGCCGAGCCGGGGAAAGGTCCGTCGCCCCTGATCCGCGAGCCGGTGTATCCGCTGACCGAGGGGCTGACCAACCGCCGCATCGGCGAGCTGGTGCGCGAAGCGCTCGAACGCGCACCCGAGCTTCCCGAATGGATCGAGCCGAGCCTAGCCGGCCGCGAAGGCTGGGGCGCCTGGCGTCCCTCGCTCGCACTCGCCCATCGCGAGCCGGGCGAGGGCAACGCCCACAGGCGCCTCGCGTATGACGAAATCTTCGCCAACCAGCTGGCGCTTCTGCTGCTTCGCCAGTCGCAGAAGCGGCACCGGACGGTACCGCTCCCCGGCACCGGCGAGCTGATCCGCCAATTGAAGCTGCCGTACCAACTCACCGACGCGCAGCGGCGCGTGATCCGCGAAATCCGCGGCGACTTGGTGCAGGTCACGCCGATGCTGCGGCTGCTCCAAGGTGACGTCGGCTCGGGCAAGACGTTGGTGGCGCTCGCGGCAATGCTCGCAGCGGTCGAGTCGGGCGCTCAGGCAGCGCTGCTCGCGCCGACCGAGATCCTCGCCCGCCAGCACCACGCTACGCTGCTCGGCTACCTCGACAGCATCGGCGTGCGTGTGGGCATCCTCACCGGCCGCGAGAAGGGAAGGGCGCGCGACTCTGTTCTGATGGGGCTCGCCGACGGCTCGATCCATATCCTGGTCGGCACGCACGCCATCTTCCAAGAGAAGGTCGCCTACAAGCAGCTCGGCCTCGCCGTAATCGACGAGCAGCACCGTTTCGGCGTCTCGCAGCGGCTGCTGCTTGCGTCCAAGGCGGAGCATCCGCCGCACCTGTTGGTCATGACCGCAACGCCCATTCCGCGCACGCTGACGCTCACTCA
>DATDDW010000225.1:0-3340 GCA_036523615.1 Sphingomicrobium sp. | reverse complement strand
CTGCTCGAGGGCCTGCACGAGCTCGACAACTGGCCCGACAAGGTCCGGCTGATGCAGGAGAACTGGATCGGCAAGAGCCAGGGCCTCGAGTTCGCCTTCCGCCTCGCCGAGCCGGTCGGAGCACTCGAGCGCGTCGAGGTCTTCACCACCCGTCCCGACACGATTTTCGGGGCGAGCTTCGTCGCCATCGCTCCCGGCCACCCGCTCGCCAGGGCAATTGCCGAAGCCGATCCCAAGGCCGCCGAGTTCATCGCCGAATGCCAGCGCGGGGGCACCAGCCTCGCCGAGATCGAGACCGCCGAGAAGAAGGGCTACAGGACCGAGGTCGAAGTCGTTCACCCGCTCGACCCCGAGTGGCGCCTGCCCGTGTACATCGCGAACTTCGTGCTGATGGACTATGGCACCGGCGCGATCTTCGGCGTGCCCGGTCACGACCAGCGCGATTTCGAGTTCGCCAGCAAATACGGCCTGCCGATCCGCCGCGTCGTCGCCGCGAGCGCCGATCTCGCTTCAGAGCCGATCGGCAGCGAGGCGGAGAATGCGCCGGGCGTCGCGGTCAATTCGCGCTTCCTCGACGGAATGACGAGCGAACAGGCCACGGGCGAGGTGATCCGTCGCGCCGAGGCCGCCGGCTGGGGCAAGGGCAGCGTCCAGTATCGCCTGCGCGACTGGGGCGTGTCGCGGCAGCGCTATTGGGGGACGCCGATCCCGATCATCCATTGTGAAAGCTGCGGGGCAGTCCCGGTGCCGCGCGAGCAGCTTCCGGTTGTCCTGCCCGAGGACGTCGAGTTCGACCGGCCGGGCAATCCGCTCGACCGCCACCCGACGTGGAAGAACGTCGACTGTCCAAGCTGCGGCGGCGCGGCAACCCGCGAGACCGATACGCTCGACACCTTTGTCGATTCGTCCTGGTATTTCATCCGCTTCGCCAGCCAGCCGGCCGACGCGCCGTTCGACCGCACCGAGGCCGAGAAGTGGCTTCCGGTCGCGCAATATATCGGCGGGGTCGAGCATGCGATCCTGCACCTGCTCTACGCCCGCTTCTGGACCCGAGCGCTTCAGCGCCTCGGACGCATCAGCGTGAGCGAGCCGTTCGCCGGGCTGTTCACCCAGGGCATGGTCACGCACGAGACCTATCAGGCCGGCGACGGCAGCTGGCTCAGCCCCGACGAGGTCCGGCGCGACGGCGACGACTGGGTCCATGTCGAGGACGGCCGGCCGGTGGTTTCCGGCCGCGTCGAGAAGATGTCCAAGTCGAAGCGCAACGTCGTCGATTCGGACACGATCGTCGACCGCTACGGTGCCGACGCCGCGCGCTGGTTCCTAATTTCCGACAGCCCGCCCGAGCGCGACCTCGAATGGTCCGAAGGCGGGATCGAAGGCGCGGCGCGCTTCGTGCAGCGGGTGTGGAAGCTCGCTCAGGCGGCGAACGGCAGCGCCGCCGAGGGCGATGATGAAACGCTCCGGCGCAAACTGCATCGCACCATCGCCGGAGTCACCGAAGCGCTTGAGGCGCTGCAGTTCAACAAGGGCATCGCGCTGCTCTACGAGCTGGTGACCGCAATCGAGCGGGCGAAGCCGTCGGCGACGCGGCAGGAGGTGGTGCGCACGCTCATCCATCTGATCGCGCCGGTGGCGCCGCACCTCGCCGAGGAATGCTGGGCGCTGCTGGGCGAGCAGGCGATGGTCGCCGATTCGGCCTGGCCGAGCTTCGATCCCGCGCTGCTCGTCGACGACGAGGTGACGCTCGCGGTGCAGGTCAACGGCAAGCTGCGCGATACGCTGACGGCGCCGCGGGGGCTTGACCGCGCCGCCGCCGAAGCGCTCGCCCTCGCCTCCGACAAGGTCCAGCGCCAGCTCGCCGGAGCGAGCCCGCGCAAGGTTATTGTCGTTCCCGACCGGCTGGTGAATATCGTCGCATGATGCGCCCGCTCGCCGTCGCCGCCGCTTCGCTCGCGCTCGCCGCCTGCGGGCTGCATCCGCTGTACGCGGGCGGCAGCGGCAGCGGGGCCGCGGGAATGCTGCGCTCGGTCCAGGTGTCGCCGATCCCCGGCCAGTCGGGATGGCTGGTGCGCAATAAGCTCGTTGACCGCTTGGGCGAAAGCGGCACCGCCAGTGCGCGCTACCGGCTCGACGTCACCCTCGACGACAATATTACAACCTATGGCCTGAGGACCGACCAGGCGGCGACGCGCGAGCGCCGCACGCTGCGCGCGCGCTACCAGCTGGTCGAGCTGGGCAAGGGCACGGTGGTGCTCGACGCGACTGCGGGATCCGACGCCGGTATCGACGTCGTCAGCTCCGAATATGCGACCGTCGCCGCCGAGCAGACCGCGCTCGAGGACTTGACCGACAAGCTCGCCGACCAGATTGTCGCCCGGCTCGCCCTGTACGCCTCGCGCACCGGCGCGGCGAAATGAAGATCGGCAAGGGCGCGATCGGCCGCACGGTCGACCAGCCCGACCCCAAGATCCGCTTTTATCTGTTTTATGGGCCCGACGAAGCGCAGTCGCGCGCGCTCGGCGAGCGCCTGCTCCAGGCCTTGAGCGCCAGCCGCTTCCTGATCGCCGCCGGAGCGATCAAGTCCGACCCAGCGGCGCTCAGCGACGAGGCCGGGGCGATGAGCCTGTTCGGCGGCAAGCGCGCCGTGTGGATCGAGCCGGCGAGCAACGACATCGCCGAGGCGGTGGAGGCGCTGCTGGCCGGCGGCCCGATGGAAAGCCCGGTCGTGGCGATCGCCGGCAGCCTGACCAAAGCCTCGGCGCTGCTCAAGCTGGCGGAGGCCTCGCCGCTCGCGGCGTCGTTCGCGTCTTACGCACCCGAAGGCGAGGAGGCCGAGCGGATGGTGATCGACCTCGGCCGCCGCTTCGGCCTCAAGGTCAGCGGACCGGTCGCTGCGCGACTGGCCGACGCCTGCAGCAACGACCAGGCGATCGTCGCTCAGGAGCTGCAAAAGCTCGCGATCTACCTCGATGCTTCGCCACATGCGCCCAAGCCGCTCGAGCATGAGGCGATCGACGCTGTCGGTGCGGAGACGGGCGAAGGGGACTTCATGCGCCTCGCCGATCTTGCACTCGCTGGAGACACCGCGGGATTAGCCGAACAGCTGGCGCTGCTGCCGCCGTCGGGCAGCGAGGCGATCCCCGTGCTGCGCTCCCTCCAGCGCCGGCTGCTGATGCTGGCTCCCGCCCGCGCCCGGGTCGAGCGCGGCGAGCGCATCGATGCAGTCTTGACGTCACTCGGCAGAGCCTTGTTCTGGAAGGATAAAGACAAGATCGGGCGGATGCTCGGCAAGTGGAGCGCGGCGGATCTGGCGACCGTGGCGCAGCGCGCCGGAACG
>DATDDW010000224.1:0-2678 GCA_036523615.1 Sphingomicrobium sp. | reverse complement strand
ATCCACCTGCAACTGTCAGGCGGCCCACCGCCCGAAACCCGACCCTTAACTTTGGTCAGTTGAAGGTTGAGCGAAGAAGCAGGGTTACCGCGGCTTTAAGCCTGTTCGGGCAGGAAATCCGCCACGGACAAATAGCGCTCGCCGGTATCGTAGTTGAAGCCAAGTACCCGCGGACGGTCGCCGAGCTCGGGCAGCTTCTGCTTGATGGCCGCCAGAGTCGCGCCCGACGAGATCCCGACCAGCATGCCTTCCTCGCGAGCGGCGCGCCGCGCCATTTCCTTGGCGTCCTCGGGGGTGACCTGGATGATTCCGTCGAGGAGCGAAGTATCCATGATCGCCGGAACGAACCCGGCGCCGATGCCCTGGATTGGGTGCGGCCCAGGCTCTCCACCGGAGAGGACCGGCGAAAGCGTGGGCTCGACGGCGAACACCTTGAGGTTCGGCCACTCGGGCTTGAGCACCTCGGCGCAGGCGGTGATGTGCCCGCCGGTGCCGACACCGGTAATGATGGCGTCGGGAGGATTGTCGCCGAAATCGCGGAGGATTTCCTGTGCTGTCGTCCTCCGGTGGACTTCGAGGTTCGCCGGGTTCTCGAACTGTTGCGGCATCCAGGAGCCGGGCGTGGAGGAAATGATCTCCTCCGCGCGCGCGATCGATCCTTTCATGCCCTTTTCGCGCGGAGTGAGCTCGAACTCGGCGCCATAGGCAAGCATCAGCCGGCGGCGTTCGACGCTCATGCTGTCGGGCATGACCAGGACCAGCTTGTAGCCCTTGACCGCGGCCACCATCGCCAGGCCGATGCCCGTGTTGCCTGACGTCGGCTCGATGATCGTTCCGCCGGGCTTGAGCTTGCCCGACCGCTCGGCGTCCTCGACCATCGCCAGCGCGATCCGGTCCTTGATCGACGCGCCCGGATTGGCGCGCTCCTGTTTGATCCACACCTCGGCTCGGTCGCCGAAGAGGCGGTTGATGCGGACGTGCGGCGTATTGCCGATTGTCTCGAGGATGCTCGCGGCCTTCATGCCTTCATTCTCCTGACGAGGGTGCAGCGCGCAAATCGGGCGGGTCGAAGCTTTTTGCAAGCCGCAGCTCGGGGAACCACCACGCCCACAGCAATACGACGCCGAGCGCGCCGACCCCGCCGGCGATCACTGCCGTGACCGGTCCGATTAGTGCGCCAAGGAAGCCCGACTCCGTTTCGCCGAGCTCGTTCGAAGCGGAGATGAACAGTGACGAGACCGCCCCGACGCGGCCGCGCATCTCGTCGGGTGTGTAGAGCTGGATCAGCGACTGGCGCACATAGACTGAGAACATGTCGGCGGCGCCCAGCAAACCCAGGCAGAAAAGCGACAGCGGCATGCTGCGCGAGAAGCCGAAAATGATCGTCGCCGCGCCGAACACGCCCACCGCCGCGAGCATCTTCGCCCCGACATTCTTCCTCAGCGGCCGGAACGCGAAGAATGCCGCGGTGAGGCTCGCGCCGACCGCCGGCGCGGCGCGAAGATGGCCGAGCCCTTGCGGTCCCGAGTGAAGCACGTCGCGCGCGAAGACCGGCAGCATCGCCGTCGCTCCGCCGAGCAGCACCGCGAACAGGTCGAGGCTGATCGCGCCGAGCACGAGCCGGTTGCGGCGCACGTAGCGCAGCCCTTCGACCATCTGCGCCCACGGGTTGGCGCTGCGGTCGAGGGCGGTCCTCGGCACCGGCGGAATCGGCAGCAGGCACAGCAAAGAGACGAGGAAGAGGAGGCCGCTGGCCGCATAAGGCGCGTAGGGCGCGTAGGCATAGAGATAGCCGCCAATCGCCGGCCCGAGCACCGAGCCCACCTGCCAGGCGATCGCGGACAGAGCGATGGCGCGCGGCAATATTTTCAGCGGCACGAGATTGGGCGCGAGCGCGCCGAGCGCCGGTCCGGCGAAGGCCCGGCCGACGCCGAGCAAAGCGGCGACGATGTACAGCGCAAGCAGCGTCGTGGTGTGCGTCCACGCCAGCCAGGCGAGCGCTGCCGCGCAGCCGAGCTCGAGCGCTACCGTCGCCCGCGCGATCCAGCGCCGGTCGAGCCTATCAGCGGTCCAGCCGGTGATCAGCGTCAACAGGAACAAAGGAACGAACTGTACCAGCCCGATGATTCCGAGCCGCAGCGCGGCTTCCTTCAGGCCCATGGTGTGGCGGGCGATGTCGTAGACCTGCCAGCCGATGACGATGACCATCGCCAGGCTGCCGATCGTCCAGCTCAGTCGCGCCAGCCAGAAGAAACGGAACTCGCGGATTCGAAGCGGCTCGGGGAGGAAGCTCACTTAAGCGCGCGTAGCGGGGCGGCTTTGAGGCGGCAACTCCCGGCTGCCGACGCTCTTTTCTGCGCCCCCCGTTCGTGTATTGTTCCACCCATGGCGAAGGTGAAATCGCGCTACGTCTGCCAGGCCTGCGGCTCGGTCTCGAACCGCTGGCAGGGTCAGTGCCCCGACTGCGCCGAGTGGAACACGCTCGTCCAGGAATCGGCCGAAATATCGAGCATCTTTGCCGCCAAGCACAATCTGCAGGGCGGCGGGCGGATGATCCCGCTGATCGGCCTCGAGACTCCGGCGGTTCTTCCGGAGCGCCTGCCCAGCGGAATATCCGAGTTCGACCGGGCGATCGGCGGCGGCATCGTCGCCGGCTCGGCGCTGCTCGTCGGCGGCGA
>DATDDW010000223.1:0-2282 GCA_036523615.1 Sphingomicrobium sp. | reverse complement strand
GTCGCTCTCGCCCATGTTCACGATCGGCCCGTCGTTGGTGAAGACCTTGCCGGTCGGGGAAAGCCTGGGATTGTCGGTGAAGCGGCATTGCAGGAACCGCGTCGCTTTGGCGGCGTCCCGGCTGGAAAAGGGGTGCACCACCGACCCGACAAAGGTGCAGCGGGCGAAGCGGAAACCGGGCTTGTATGGCCAGGCGGACCAGGTCGTGGTGCCGACGAAGAGGCAATCGGCGAAACGACCGCCCTCGCTGTCGCCGCTGTCGGCGACCATGCCGACGCCCGAATTGTCGATGAACTTGCAGCGCGCGAAGGTGACGTCGCGGATCGGGTTGGCCTCCGCTTCGATGTCCACGCCGGCGCCAGGCGGGCTCATGATCGCCGAGCGGCCGGTGTGGCTGAACTCGCAATCGGCAAAGTCGTAGCCGTGGCCTCCCGTCAGGCTCAGCCCCTGGCGGGCGTTGTAGCGCGAGATCAGGCGCGAGATCCGGCTGCGCCCGGCGCGCCGCGGCAGGCCGATGATCATCGCGCCGTCCTGGCCGTGATGGTGGGTGTAGACGTTGGCGACGATCTCTTCGGCCAGGTTGCCTTCGAACACCAGGCCCGTGGCCGGGACCTGCCAGCCGCCGTCGCCGAACTGTCCGCCGATCCGCAGCCGCTCGAGATTGCCGTCCAGCTCGACATCGCGAACTTCGACGGGCCCGCGGCAATTGCTGACGTGAATCAGGGCTCGATAGGGACTGGCCAAGCCGTTGTGGTCGGTGTTGGGCAATTTGCGGTGCAGCGGCTCGCCTGTCGCCGGGTCGAACACCCCGAACCGCAGCCCGGGCGCGCAGCGCAATCGCGCGCCGTTGCCGAGGATCGTCAGCGGCCCGCTAAGCCCGTCGAGCTCGATGATCGGCACCGGCCCCCAGGTGAACAGGGAAATGTCGCGGCGCTGAGCGCCGACGAGGTACGTGCGCTTGGGCGCCAGCGCGATCGTGCCGCCGCCGCGACGCGTCACGGCCGCGCTGAGCCGCGCAAAGGCCGCCGTGTCGTTGGTCACGCCATCGCCCTTCGCGCCGAAATCCTCCGGCCGAAAAACGGCGCCAGCGCTTTGTGCGCGAGCGAGCGCGGGGCAAACGAGGCCGGCGGCGGCAGCGGCGAGGAAGGTGCGGCGATCGGGCGTCATCTGGTTCGCCGTTATGGGCGGCTGGTTGAACGGTCCATGGCTATTGCGTGAAATTGAACGTTGGCGCCCCAGAGGCTACATCGACGTCATGTACACGACCGAGCTGCAGAAGAGTGCGAAGATCGAGAATCTCGAGGACCCCAAGCTCCTCGAGGCGTTCGAGGCGCGCGTCGCCGCCGACGATTTCATCGAACCCAAGGACTGGATGCCGGAGGCCTACCGGCGAACGCTGACGCGGCAGATCAGCCAGCACGCGCACAGCGAGATCGTCGGCATGCTGCCCGAGGGCAATTGGATCACGCGTGCGCCGTCGCTGCGGCGCAAGGCGATCCTGCTCGCCAAGGTTCAGGACGAGGCGGGGCATGGATTGTACCTCTATTGCGCGGCCGAAACGCTGGGGACGAGCCGCGAGCAGATGATCGAGGCGCTGCACAGCGGCAAAGCCAAATATTCGACGATCTTCAATTATCCGACGCTGACCTGGGCCGACATCGGCGCGATCGGCTGGCTGGTCGACGGCGCCGCGATCATGAACCAGGTGCCGCTGCAGCGGACCTCATACGGGCCCTATGCCCGCGCCATGGTCCGCATCTGCAAGGAAGAAAGCTTCCACCAGCGCCAGGGCTACGAGATCATGATCGCGCTTGCCAATGGCACGGCGGAGCAGAAGCGCATGGCGCAGGACGCGCTCAACCGCTGGTGGTGGCCGAGCCTGATGATGTTCGGCCCGCCCGACGAGAACTCGCCCAACACCGCGCAGTCGATGCGCTGGCGGATCAAGCGGGAGACCAATGACGAGCTTCGCCAGAAGTTTGTCGACATCACCGTGCCACAGGCCGACTTCCTCGGGCTCAAGGTCCCGGACCCGGCGCTCCAGTGGAACGAGGAAAAGGGCGGCTACGACTTCGGCGAGATCGACTGGGAGGAATTCTACGCGGTGGTGCGCGGCGAAGGCCCGGTCGCCAAGGAACGGATGAAGGCGCGGCGCGAGGCGTGGGATAATGGCGCCTGGGTGCGCGAGGCCGCGGCCGCGCACGAGGCGAAGCGCCGCTCGAGGAAGGCCGCGTGAGCGGTCATGACTGGCCGCTCTGGGAAGTCTTCGTCCGTTCCAGGGG
>DATDDW010000222.1:0-2222 GCA_036523615.1 Sphingomicrobium sp. | reverse complement strand
CGCCCGGTGTTCAAGCGCTTCTTCTGGCTGCTGGTCATCGACGTGATCCTGCTCGGGTGGGCCGGGGGCGGCGCACCGACGCCGCTCAGGAACGCGATCGGCCAGATTTCGGCGGCTTATTACTTCCTGCACTTCCTGGTGATCCTGCCGCTTGTTTCATCGTTCGAGACGCCGCTTCCGCTGCCGCGCTCGATCACCGATTCCGTGCTTCACGGCGAAGCGGCGGAAGCCGCACCGGCGGGGAAGAGGCCGCGGCGCCCGGCCGCAGCGGCGGTCGTCGAGTAGGGGGCAGCAAGGCACATGCGTTTCATTCTCGGCTTCATCGGCGCCGTCCTTGCCGGGGTCCTGCTGATCTCGCTGATCACGGGCCTTGCGACCTATTTCCACAGCCCGCCGGCGCCGCTCGCTTCGAGCGTCTTCCACAAGGAGCCCAAGGAGCTTCACCTGTCGAGCGACGGGCCGCTGGGCAAGTTCGACATGCGGCAGGTGCAGCGCGGCTTCCAGGTCTACGCGGAGGTCTGCTCGGCCTGCCACAGCCTCCAGCTGGTGTCGTTCCGTAACCTCGAGGCGCTCGGTTACAAAGAGGCCGAGATCAAGAAGATCGCGTCGGACTGGAAGACCCAGGTCCCGACGATCAACCCGGACACGGGCGAGCCGACCACGCGCAAGGCAATCCCGTCAGACAATTTCCCGCCGCCCTTCCCGAATGAAGTCGCGGCGCGCGCGGCGAACAACAACGCCCTGCCGCCCGACCTGACGCTGATCACCAAGGCGCGCGAAGGCGGCGCGGCCTACGTCTATTCGCTCCTCACCGGCTTCCAGAACCAGCCGCCCGAGCTGCTGAAGAAGTTCCCCGAGGCGAAGACTCCGCCCAACCTGCACTACAACCCCTACTTCGCTAACCTGAACATCGCGATGCCGCCGCCGCTGACCACCGACGGCCAGGTGCAGTATCAGGACGGCACCAAGCCGACCGTCGACCAGATGGCCAAGGACGTGTCGGCGTTCCTAGTGTGGACGGCGAACCCCGAGCTTGAGCGGCGGCACGCGGCGGGCATCGCCGTCGTCATCTTCCTGCTCTTCGGCACGATCCTCGGCTATTTCGCCTATAAGCAGATCTGGTACGAGGCGAAGCGGGCAGTGCGGGTTACTGGACCGCTCGACCCCGAGAACCAGGCGAAGACCCGGCGCGCGAAGGCACGGCAGGGGGTCGCCGGCTAGCACGGCGCCGGCCGCCACGAGAGGCGGTTCATCAGGCGTTCACCCGAGAGGAACGCGGGTTTCACCCGTTCGTTCTAGCCGCCTCTCTTGTCCTCGGCAGGTGTGCCATGCGTATTTCCCATCTTCTTCTTCTCGCCGCCGGCGCGGTGAGCCTCGGCGGCTGTGCTTACGGCGGCCTCGGCCTCGGTCTCGGCTATGGCGACGGTTACGGCTACAGCCCGTATGGTTACGGTTATAGCCCCTACGGCTACGGCAGCTCTTACTACGGCGGGTACGGCTACGGTTCGCCCTACTACGGCGGCTTCGGCTACGGCTCGATGCCGTACTACGGCTGGTACAACAACTACTACTACCCCGGCACGGGCTATTATGTGTACGACACGTACCGGCAGCCGCACGTGATGACGTCGACCCAGCGCCAATATTGGATCTCGCGTCAGCCGACGACCACGACCGTCGTTCGGAGCGCCAACTGGAGCGGCTTCAATCGCCCGTCAGTGACGCGCAGCGAACGGATCCAGGCGCGCGAGCAGCGGCGTGAGGATCGCGCCGCCGCCCGTGAAGAGCGCCGCGCCAACCGCCCTCACTGAGGACGGCGCCGGATCAGTACGATTGAAGTGAAGGTCATCACCGGGACTCCGTTCTGGTTGGTGACCTTCGTCTCGGTCTTGAACGAGCCCATCTCCGGCCTGCTGCGCGACGGCGTCTTGTCGACGATCGTGCCATGCACGTGGAGCGTGTCGCCGGGATAGACCGGCTTTTTCCACCGCAGCTCATCGATGCCGGGAGAACCGAGCCCCGCCTGCTGGTGCTCGACGACGTGGCGCGCGATTACCCCCATCACCATCGCGGCGGTGTGCCAGCCGCTCGCGGCAATGCGGCCGAAGTGAGTCTTCGCGGCTTCCTCGTCGGAGATGTGGAACGGCTGTGGGTCGTACTTGCAGGCAAACTCGATCACTTCCTCGCGCGTGACGTCGTACGAGCCGAAATAGGTTTCCGCC
>DATDDW010000221.1:0-1526 GCA_036523615.1 Sphingomicrobium sp. | reverse complement strand
ATCGACAATGAGGAAGCGACGCTGAAGACCTTCCGCCGCGAGGGGAGCATGATCCGCCTCGATCCCGCCAACCGCAATTACGAACCGCAGCGCTACGATCCCCGGCGCGTGCAGATCCAGGGGCGGCTGACCGGCCTCATTCGCCGCTACTGACGTGGGCGAGCCGCGGATCGATTATGTCGAGCTGCCGAGCGCGACCGCGCACGAGCTCACGCGCGCTTTCTATGCCAAGGCGTTCGGCTGGGAGTTCACCGCTTACGGGCCGACCTATTCGGCGACGACCAACGGCACGACCGACGTCGGCCTTCAGGGTGATCCGTCCGATGCTCTATCGGCACCGCTGCCGGTGATCCGCGTCGACGATCTCGATGCGGCGTTCGACGCAGTGACCAAGGCCGGCGGAGTCATCGCCAAGCCGATCTTCGCCTTTCCCGGCGGCCGGCGGTTCCACTTCATCGATCCGTCGGGAAGCGAGCTCGCGGTGTGGAGCGAAGACTGAGGCGCTGATTGAGCCCAGGGATGGGCCCCTACCCGCTCGGCGACGGTTTCCACCCGCGGCTGCCCGCCTAGATAGATGGCGACGCCGCCGGCGCGCCTCAGCGCTGGCGCGTCGAGCTTGAGCCAGCGCGGCGTGCACCCCCTCGGCAGCCGGCGGTCGGACACCGCGAAGTCGGCATCCGCACAGGACGCGGCGATCGCGCCCCAGTCGATCTGGTAGGACGAGCGGGTCGCGAGCAGCCGCCATTGGACGCCGCCCTTGGGAATCAGCGCGACGCAGCTGTCGCGCGAGCAGTCGCTGTACGGCTTCGAGCCGAGATTGTCGGGATCGCCGTCATAGCCGGAGGCTTCGGCGATGAGGCTGCGCACATAGTCGCCGGCGCGGTCGCGCAACAGCAGCGGCGTCCCGCCGCTCACCACCGCGAGATGGCGCCCGTCGCCGGTGATCAGCAGGTCCGGAACGGGCGACGCCGCAGCGCCCAATGCGCCGACCACGATGGGCGCGAGGCCGAGCAGGCGGACGCGCGTCGTCCACAGGCACAGCCACACACCGCCGACGACCATCAGCGCGAATGCCCAAGTCGGCATCGAGGGCAAAAGCGCGACTGCTCCCGGCGCCGAAGCGGCCGCGTGCGCGAGGCGCAGCAGCCCGTCGATCGACGCGCCGCACAGCCACCACACCGGAGCGCCCCAGCCAAGGACGTCGAGCAGCAGCACCGCGGCTTCGAGCGGCATGATCACGAACGTCGTCAGCGGAATGGCGATGATGTTCGCCCCGACGCCGTAGAGGCCGGCGCGGTGGAAATGGAACAGCGCCAGCGGAATCAGTGCCAGCTCCACCGCCAGGCCCGTGGCGACGATCCCCAATATCCAGCGGAGCGTCCGCAGCCAAAGCGGCTCCTCGCGCCGCTGTAGCAGGCGCCGGGCCCAGCTCGTCGAGTGAAGCGCGACGATCGCGGTCACCGCCGCAAAGCTCATCTGGAAGCTCGGCCCGGCGAGCGCCTCGGGCCGGAAGATGAGCACCACCA
>DATDDW010000220.1:0-3074 GCA_036523615.1 Sphingomicrobium sp. | reverse complement strand
GCGCCATATTCGGTGATGTTGGTCACCCGGCCGCGGAACACGCCGCCGACCGGATATTTGGCCGCAGCGCCCTCCCACGGATCGCTTTCGAGCTGCTTCATGCCAAGGCTGATGCGCTGCGTCTCGCGGTTGATGCGGATGATCTGCACCTTCACCGTGTCGCCGATGCCCAGCACCTCCGACGGGTGGTTGACGCGCTTGTAGGAGATGTCGGTGACGTGGAGCAGGCCGTCGATCCCGCCCAAATCCACGAAGGCGCCATAGTCGGTGATGTTCTTGACCACGCCCTCGATCACCTGGCCCTCATGGAGCGACTGGATGAGGCCGCTGCGCTGCTCGGCGCGGGTTTCCTCGAGGATCGCGCGGCGCGAGACGACGATGTTGCCGCGGCGGCGGTCCATCTTGAGGATCTGGAACGGCTGCGGCAGGTCCATCAAAGGCTGGACGTCGCGCACCGGGCGGATGTCCACCTGCGAACCGGGAAGGAAGGCGACGGCGCCGCCCAGATCGACGGTGAAGCCGCCCTTGACGCGGCCGAAGATCACGCCCTCCACGCGATTGCCGGCCTCGAATTCCTTCTCGAGCTTGTCCCACGCGGCTTCGCGGCGCGCGCGGTCGCGGCTGAGCATCGCTTCGCCGGCCGAATTCTCGACGCGGTCGACATAGACCTCGACCTCGTCGCCGACATTGATGTCGGCCTTCTGGCCCGGCGCGGCGAACTCGCGCAGCGCGACGCGGCCTTCGGATTTCAAGCCGACGTCGATCACGGCCATGTCATTCTCGATCGCGGTGACGGTGCCCTTCACCACCTTCCCTTCGAAGGTTTCGTTCTCGCCGCCGAGGCTTTTGTTGAGGAGCTCCGCGAAATCGTCTCGGGTCGGGAATGTCGTGGTCGCCATGAGTTTGATGTTCTTCCGTCTCGTTCAATCTGCGTGCCGCGCCCCAGCCACCATGGCGAGGCTCCTGCATGCGGACCTGGTTGATCCTATGTGCCGCCGCGGGCCCATCCCGCGCCGGCGTCCGGCGAAGTCCCGCCGCCATGCGAAAAAGCGCGTTCCGGTGCCGGTCTCGCCCAGGCACCGTACGCGCTCGCAAGGAAGCGGGCTTCCGCGGAAGGCTGGATCAGCCCCCGCCGGACGGCGCGCGCATTAGCTTAGAGGGGGGACAACCGCAACCCGCGGCGCCTAGCGCGTGCGGCGGATGCGCGGGGTGAAGCGGTGGGAATCGTCGGCGGGCTTGGCCGGCTCGGGGGCAGCGTTGCTGCCGAGGCCGAGGAAGGTGCGCACGGTCTCGGCCGAGACGGCGCGGCCGAACAGCCAGCCTTGAGCCTCCGAGCAGCCGAATTTCTTCAGCTCATTGCTGATCTGCTCGGACTCGACGCCTTCGGCGGTGATCGGCACGTTGAGCGTGTGGCCAAGGCTGGCGATGGTGCTGACGATTGCCGCGGTCTGCTCGCTCTTGACGATGGTGGTGATGAAGCTCTTGTCGATCTTGATCCGGTCGAGCGGGAGCGAATTGACCTGCGCCAGGCTCGCGTAGCCGGTGCCGAAATCGTCGAGGCTGACGCTGACGCCGAGGTTCTTGAGGCTGGTGATGATGGTCAGCACCTGCTCGCGGTCCTCGAGCAGCGAGCCCTCGGTGATCTCGACCTCGAGCCGGTTGGCGGGAAAGCCGGTCTCGGTGAGCAGCTTGATGATCTGCTCGGCAAGGTGGCGGTCGCGGAACTGGACCGGCGAGATGTTGATCGCGAGCTTCAAATGCGGCGGCCAGGTGCGCGCTTCTTTGAGCGCCTGCTCGGTCACTGCCATGGTCAGCGGGCCGATCAGACCGGTGGATTCGGCGACGTCGATGAATTGCTCGGCCTCGACCACGCCGCGCTTGGGCGAGCGCCAACGGGCGAGCGCCTCGAAACCGACGAGCTCGCGGCTGGAAAGGTCGATCAGCGGCTGGAAGAAGGGGACGAACTCGCCCTTGCGGATGGCGAGGCGCATCTCCTCCTCCATCTCGAGGCGCGCGGTGAGCTCGCGGTCGAGGTGCTCGTCGAACCAGGCGAAGCCGTTGCGGCCGGCCCGCTTGGCGGCATAGAGCGCGACGTCGCTGCGGCGCAGCGCATCTTCCTCGGTCTTGAGACCGGCGAAGGCGGCAAGACCGATCGACACGGAGGCCTGGAGCTGCGCGCCGCTCAAGAAAATCGGCTTGCCGAGGCGCGCGAGCAGCGACTTGGCGACCTTCTCGCCGACGCTCGAATCCTTGGTTTCGAGGAGAACGGCGAACTCGTCGCCGCCGATCCTCGCGCAGCAGGCGGGTGGCGGAGCTTCCTTAGTCAGCATCTCGGCGAGATTGCGCAGCAGATGATCGCCGGCGAGGTGGCCGTGAAGGTCGTTGATCCGCTTGAAATGGTCGACGTCGATGAGCAGCAGGACGCCGGCGCGGCGGCTTTCGACCGCTTCGCCGAGCGCGCGCATCAGCTCGCGGCGGTTGGCGAGGCCGGTCGTCGGGTCAGTGTTGGCGTTGCGCTGGGCGAGCCGCTCGGCGGCCTCATAGGCCTCGAGCGCTTCCTTGAGGTCCTTCGACCGGCGCCAACCGAACAGGATGATGGCGATGTTGAGCAGGAAGGCGACGCGCAAGGTCCCGTCGGAGGGCACGTGATCGCCGCCGAACGCCGGCGGCAGGACTTGGCTGCCGAGCGCCACGAACATGAGGATTGCGGCAATCGTCGCACAACTCGTGATGAGATGGCTGCTTGCAATCCGGACAGCTTTGCTGCGCGCACCCTGCACTTCGTGGTCCCGTTCAATCTCGCCAGATCAGCAACCTGCCGCAAAGAAGTGAAAATTCTCCTTACTCGGACGCGCGCGCCGCGGCGCCCGCGAAGTAGGAGTTTCCCTATGCTTCTAGGGAACAAATAGGGAGCATGGAGACGCTCGGAGTCGTCATGATCGCCATGGATCCCGCTTTCGTGATTGCCCTTGCGGCGCTGATCAGCAGCCTGTCCGCCTTCGATTGGGCGCTGCGTTGCAAGCCGTAATTCGTGGGCCCCGGATCGTGGTCCGGGGTGACGACAGACAAGCTGC